>VBPR01000222.1 GCA_005877345.1 Nitrososphaerota archaeon | reverse complement strand
CTTAATTTCAAATAGCTATAATATTACCAGAATATGTCTAGAAAATGGTGCCTTGGCAGCAAGCATATCGGGAAACGGACCTGCGATTGCTGCAGTAGTAAATGAAGGCAAAGTCCAAAAAATTAAATCAATCTTATCGAATTTAGACGGCAGGGTTATAGTATCGGGCACAAACAACCAGAAAGCATCAGCAGTGAGAGAAGTTGGGTAAAATATTTGTAACAAGGTCCATTTTGAATGGTAACGTTTCATGTCCACCAAGCAAAAGCTATACTCACAGAGCAATTTTCATTTCTTCATTAGCACTCGGGAATTCACATATTATTAATCCTCTAATATCAAGGGATACTCTTGCAACAATTGACGCATGTAGAGCATTTGGAATAAAAATAAGAAGAAGAGGACAACAATTAATTATTTCTGGGAAAGATACTCTAAAAATTCCCGATGATGTTATCAATGTGGAGAACTCTGGTACAACAATGCGTTTCGTAACTGCTATTTCATCGTTACTAAAATGCGGATATGTTGTAATCACAGGAGATGATAGTATAAGAAAAAGACCAATGGGACCACTATTATTAGCCTTGAAGCAACTTGGTATAAATTGTTTCTCTGCCAGAGAAAATGATAGAGCACCTATTATTGTACAGGGAGGAGGAATTGGTGGAAAACAGGTTACTATTGATGGCTCTATATCAAGTCAGTTTATTTCAGGAATTCTAATAGCAGGTGCTTGTGCTGAGTCAGAAATTTCTCTCAGTGTAGTCGGAAAGCAAGTCTCAAAAACCTACATAGAATCTACCATTAATGTCATGTCTAAATTTGGCGCAGAAATAAAGTATTCCAGAGATTATAAAAGATATCATATATTCAATAATAGATATGTTCCCACTACGTTCACCATACCAGGAGATTTTTCTACTGCAGCTTTGTTATTATCTGCAGGTACCCTCGTAGGCAATGGGATAACTGTTGGTAACCTAGATTTTTCGTTACCACAAGGCGATTCAAAAATTCTAGAAATTCTGAAGAAAATTGGTGCAGTAATTAGTATAAATAAGAAAAATGGTACTGTGAAGACTATTGGAATTGGAACCGAAGAACTTGATGGAGGAGAATTTGACCTCTCAGATACGCCAGACTTACTTCCTGTTGTTGCTATTTTGTCCTTAAAGTCGAAAAATCCCGTAAGGATATATGGAGTTTCTCACACACGTTACAAAGAAACAGATAGACTAAGAATAATTGCATCTGAACTAAGAAAACTTGGAGTTAAAACGAGGCTATTCCCTGATGAAATTATGATAATCTCACCAAAAAAACTAAAAAATGCCCTGCTTGACTCCCACAATGACCATAGGCTTTTCATGAGTTTTGTAATAGCTGCCATGTTGACAGAAAAATCTGTTGTAGACGGGCTCGAATCAGTCGATGTTTCTTACCCTTCATTTGTGCAAGACATGAGAAGAATTGGTGCAAAATTAAGTTAGTTTTGATTTTACTTCCATTTCTGTAAAGTTTGAAAGTATAATAATATAACATAAAGGCAATATATATGACACACAAATGGTATCAATATCCATAAAATGACTGGCAATATCTTGGGGGAGAAACTCACCTTAACTAGTTTTGGTGAGAGCCATGGAAGATGTGTTGGCATGGTACTTGACGGTTGCCCTTCTGGACTTCCACTCTGCGAATCAGATTTACAAATTGAATTAGATAAACGTAAACCGGGACAATCAATAATTACAACCCAGAGAAAGGAAGAAGATAAAGTTGAAATATTGTCAGGAATTTTCAATGGTTATACAACTTCAGCTCCCATATGTGCGATAATATGGAACAAGGATTCAGATTCTAGACCATATGAAGTGACTAAGAATAGTCCAAGGCCGGGTCATGCAGATTATCCATCTTTTATAAAATACGGTGGATTTGCAGATTATAGAGGGAGTGGGAGATTTTCTGGAAGATTAACTGCAACTATGGTCATGGGCGGGGCGATAGCACAAAAGCTCTTGAAGTACTCGTTAGGCATAGAAACTATTGCCTATACTATTCAGATAGGTCAAATTAGTTGCAATTCTTTGTCATATGAAGAGGCAAAACAAAATAGGTATACGAATGAGGTCCGATGTCCCCGTCCTGAAATTGCCGAAAAAATGAAATCCATTATTATTGATGCGAGAAAAAATGGTGATTCACTGGGAGGGATTGTTGAATGTATATGCGTAGGATTGCCGGTAGGATTGGGAGAACCGATATTCTCCTCCATGGAATCTGACCTCAGTAAAGCATTATTTAGTATTCCATCCGTAAAGGCTATAGAATTTGGATCTGGTTTTTCGGGGACAAAGCTAAAAGGTTCTGAAAACAATGATGAGTATGCAATCTCTAAGGACAATAAGATAATAACGAAGACAAACAATTCTGGAGGAATTTTGGGAGGCTTAACTAACGGAATGCCATTAGTAACGAGAATTGGATTCAAACCAGCATCGTCGATTGCAAAAAAACAAAAAACAGTAGATCTAGTTTCAAATTCCGAATGTGAAATTGTTGTTCCTGGAAGGCATGACCCCTGTGTTGTTCCTCGAGCTATACCTGTGGTTGAGTCTTTAGTCTCTTTGATTTTGGCTGACCACGCGATTAGATGGGCGCTTATTCCACCGGTGTTAGGCGATAGAAAAAAATGAGCAATGAAAACGAGCTCAAACTAGAAAAATTACGCGATGACATGCGAATTGTAACTGCAGACATAATAAAGCTTGTGCAAAAAAGGATGAGTATTGCAAGTGAAATTGGAGATATCAAGGATAATCTTATGATGAAAATAGAAGACATTTCTGTTGAACAAGATATTGCACGATATGTTCACGAATTGGGAACACAAATCGGCTTGAATAATGAGTTTATAGGTAAATTATTGAATTTATTACTTTTAGAGTCAATAAATATTCAAAAAGCAAAAACCTCAAAAAAAGAAGCAAAGTTGGATCATATGGCCATGTTCCTGAAAGCAAAACAACTCGAGTCGGAAGGTAAGAAAATAATTCATTTGGAAGTTGGTGAACCTGATTATCTGCCTCCAGTTAATGTCAAAAATGAATTACTGAAAACTTTCGAGAAAAAAAGAATTCACTACACCCAGACCAATGGAGTTCCTATGCTAAGAAAATTAATAGCACAGGAAAGATCAGTAAAGGAAGAAAATGTAATAATTACTCCTGGGGCAAGGTTTGCAGTATTTAGTGCAATGGTGTCTAACTTATCAATTGGGGATGAACTAATCATTTCTGAGCCGGCGTGGCCTGCTTACAGGGATTGTGCAAATTTTATTGGTGTAAAGGTTAAGGCAATCAGGACTAACGTAGAACAAAAATGGGATCTCGATTTGGATCAATTAGAGCAGCTGATTACTTCGAATACTAAAATGATAGTTCTAAATTCCCCGAATAATCCAACAGGAAAAATAATTCGAGAAAGAGAGATTGATGATATCCTCAAATTGGCTAGAAAAAATGACATATTTGTACTTAGTGATGAAGTATATTCGATGTATTCTTATATCCCTTACAAGAGCATTTTAGACTTTGGATATGATAAGAGTATAATGGTATCTTCATTTTCAAAGAGCCATGCTATGACAGGCTTTAGAGTTGGATATGCAGTAAGTTCAAAGGATATAATAGATAGAATATCAAAAATTCAAGCGATAGCGATAACGAGTGTTGCAGAACCAATGCAGTATGCCGCTATTGCAGCGATGAATAGTAACGTTACTACGAATATGACTCTAATGAAGAAGCGGCTAGATTTCATAAAAAGCGAATTAGAAAATTTACCTTGTGAATTTGTTAATCCAGACGGAGGTATGTACTATTTTGTGAGATTCAACAATAGCATAGATGTCAATAAGATAATATTCAACCTGTTAAACGAAGGGGTCGCAGTAGCCCCTGGAATTGGTTTTGGAGAGACATATTTTGATTTCATTAGAATTTCAGCTTGTCAACCAACGAAATTGTTAAATGATGGATTAAAAATACTAAAAAAAGTTACGAATGTGTGATACAATGGTTACATCGGTGGCGATAGTAGGTGTGGGTAAAATGGGTCTCTGGTTCTGCAACTATTTTTCAAAAAAAAATAACTTTAGTGTATCATTGTATGATAAGAGAAATATCAATTTAGATTTAAAAAAATATCCCTACAACATTACTGTCTGCAAATCCTTGGAGACATGTGTTAGAGAAGCGGACATCGTAATTGTATGTGTACCAATTAGGATAACAATTGCCGTCGTTAATAAATGCATACCTATAATGAAAAAAGGTGCTAGTATAGTAGAGATAACATCACTCAAGACCGATCTCTTTGATTCTTTGTTGAAAATTCCAGATCATTTGGTACCCCTCTCAATTCATCCAATGTTTGGTCCAGGAGCTAAGCGGTTACGTGATACAAAAATACTGATAATACCGGTCAGGAACAAGAGAAAAGAGCAAAGATTAGTAAAATCTTTATTTAATGAAGCAAAAACAATAGTAATCAAAAGTCCAAAATATCATGATGCATTAATGGCTGTAATTCTCGGAATGGTTTACTACGTTAATTTGTTATTAGGTGTCACTCTAAGCAATGAAAATATTACATTTTTAAAGAAATTCTCTGGACCTACTTTTAATCTTCAAGCACTGTTATTTGAAAGTGTATTAACAGACAATTCGTCACTTATATCATCACTATTGGCAGATAACAAGGAATTATTAAAATATCTAAAAAAATTTAATGAGGAATCAACTAAATTATTCTCCATGTTAACCAAAAATAAGGTTGAGCTTGAAAAGAGAATTAATAAAATAAAGAAAAATTATACCAACAAGAGAAACATTGCATCATCATATGAAAAAATGTACTCAATATTAACCGAACTGAACAGGAAGTGAATCAAAGTATATTCTTTCAGATGCCCGGACTGAAACAAAAGCTCCAATCATTGACTCAAATTTACTATTGTAATGAGTGGTATTAATCGTCTTTTTACACAACTAGATAATTTATGATAAAAAAAATTGTTACAGATTTATGCTGTGTAAATAATTCATGCAAAAAGCCAAGATTATACTTGGAATCATTCCTAGGAACTAAGGATGAATGCATAGAAGGATTTCTCAGTTGCAAAATTTGTAAGTCGAAATATCCCATAATTCAAGGTGTTCCAATATTACTGGAAAATTTTCATGAATATGCGTGTCAAAGAATTATTACATTTGGTAAGTGGATAGTAAATTCTAATTCATCTCAAATAAAGTCGTTTCTTAAATCAGAAGGGGCAAAAATTCGTGGTCACACATACAATGATCGCTATGAAGAGAACGGTATTTGGTATAATGTTTATCTGAACACTCATAATAATTACCCTTCAGGTGATAGATTATTGTCTCTACTGAAGAAGCAAATAAAACCTCATCACGTTTACAAGATGTTGACAAACGAGGACCTAAATTTGAGTGGAATTGGATTGGACATTGGTTGTTCTATAGGTTCAAGCACCATTGAATTGTCAAAAAAGCTATCATTTGTCTTTGGAATAGATCTTTCATTTTCGTTCATATTAGAGGCAAGAAAAAGAATGCACAATAGAAATAGAAGAAACATGGAATTTATTGTAGCAGATGCTACTAATCTTCCGTTTAAATCAAAATTCTTTCATAGTATAGTTGCCTTAAATGTTATTGATAGATTAGATTTCGTCAAATTAATTTTTTCCGTAAATAGTTCTATCAAAAAGAATGGAAAATTGATTCTAATTGATCCTTACCATTTTGTTGACGATACTGGTAAAGATAAATTTGATTCGAGCCAAATCAGGAAAAAATTAGAAAAATTTGGATACAAAATAAATAATGAAGAGTCATATATCCCATGGATAATGAAAATAAATGAGAGGTCTTATCTCTTTTACTTTGTGGATTTTATAGAAGCAAAGAAAGATAATTAAAATGCTTTTGGGAAATAATCAATATAAATTTTTATATAATTCAAGGTAACAGTACCAACGACTAATCAGACTCCGATTCAAATAGTTCTAAGCTCTCTTATTCTTGTTTCTTAGTGGATTTGCAATAGCATCCAACGTATTTCCAATCAAGAAAAATGCCAGACCTGTTAATGCAATCATAAGTCCAGGAGGAACGATCCACCACCATATACCCCGTGACGCGGCATCTGCGGTGTTTGCATCATGAAGTATTTGTCCCCAAGTAGGTAATGATGGATCTCCTAACCCGATAAAACTCAATGCAGCTTCGGTAAGTATTGCTGCAGGCACAGCGATTGCTATGCTTGCAAATGTCAGTGGAAGTAGTTGTGGAATTATGTGTTTGAAAATTACCTTTAAATCTGACTGGCCCATTAGTTTAGCTGCCTCCACATACTGAAAATTGCGCGTCTGTAAGGCAATACTTCTAATTACTTTTGCAGTTCCCATCCAGCTAAAAATTAGTAAAAATCCAATTATTAAAAAGATGCTACGTCCAAAAGTAATTGACAGAAGAATAAGGAGTGGCAAAGTTGGCAACGCATAAAATATATCATTGACCCGCATCATAGACTCATCAGTTCTCTTTCCTCTATATCCGGCTACTACACCATAAACAAGTCCAATAACTATTGAAAATATTGAAACAGTCAGTCCTATGAATAATGCTATAGGGGTTCCCCATATGATCCCAACAGCAAGATCTCTTCTCAAGTCATCAGTTCCCACGATACCAAATACTTTACCTCCAAGAATTAAGCCAGCATCTTCCACGCTACTGTGATTATCAAATAAAAAAAACCTTTCTGATATTTGATACACTCCTTTAAGGACATTTGGATTATTGGTATCTGAAAATATTACCACTTGCGGTTCGAGACCAGATATTGAATAATTAAAAAAGCTTTGGTATTGATTCAAAGCCTCTTTGATATTTTCGTTTGTAGAAAAGATTCTGTCTGAAAAAGTAGTGTTAATGTTATTTGATGGCGGTAATGATGAATAATAAACAGTAAAAGTATTGTTGTCAGGTCTGTTAATGTCAATTTGCAAAACGGGAGGTATATCACCATATTTAGCAGAGTAAAGAAACATAATGTCATCAGGAAAGCTATCGGCTTGCATATTGATTTCAAATCTATAATTATCTACTCTAATCCCTCCTGATGATTCTGAAATAACTTTTGCGTCGTTCCTATCTAACGATACATGCTCAAATTCTTTAGGTCCAAAATAATTAGTCCAAGAAGGAGCCGCTGTTTTTGGATTATTAATCCAATAATCTGGATCATTCCACAGAAAATATGATTCGATTGGGATGATAAATGGTGCGACTGCGCTCAATAACAGAAGAAAACCAATAATTGATACTCCAATAATACCAGGCCGAGATCTTAATAGACCTAAGAGTAATTTTTTTTGCAATAAATTAGTTACCTTTTACCCGAGGGTCTAATAGAGTATAAGAAATGTCGGTAATGAATATTGTTACCAAAAAAATTACTGTGGTGATAAAAGTGAGACCAATTATAATTGGAACATCAAACTGTCCTATTGCATCATAATAGAGTTTTCCCATGCCCGGCCAATCAAAAACGGCCTCTAGTATAATTGCACCTCCAAAAGAAGCCGCCAAAGCTAATCCTACAGCAGTAGCAATTGGGGGTCCAGCATTTCTCAACGCATGTGAATATAAAATTTTTCGTCTGGAAATCCCCATTGTTCTTTTTGCATGGATAAAATCTTCATTCAAGATGTTTATCAAAAAATATCTCACAATATACGCCACTCCACCAAATGAAACAATAATCAATGTAATTAGTGGCAAGGCCATATGATATAGCAGATCAAGAACATAGGTAGGATCAGAAGGCGAAGAGAGAGGTGTTGCCCGAGCTGGAAATATATGTAATGCGAAGGCAAAGATTATGATCATTAACATTGCTATCCACCATGATGGAAAGCTGTTACTAAATATTGCAAATATTGAATTGGATTTGTCCCACCAGGATCCTTCTTTACCTGCAACATATGTACCAAGAAAAATACCAATAACAAAAGCGCATATTGTTGCTGTAGTAAATAACAAGAGAGTTTTTGGAACTTTTTCGAATATTATATCCCTTACATTAGATGACCCATAATCTGTTGTAAAAAAATGAGATTTTCCCAAATCAAAGGTCATTACACTAATGACTCTGTGAATTAATTTTGAGGGATTCAACGAATCCTGATCCAAACCAGAGATTTTAGATCTAAGCTGGATTTGGTTATTTATGTAAGATAATCTTTCACCCGAGTTTTCAAATTTAAGTGTTCCTTGATTTACTTCATCTATCACCTGATTGCGTATAGCCTCTTTCTGTAGTTTATCGAAAGTGGAACCTAGTAGAATCACGGTGATAAACAAGGTTGCGAACAATACCAAAAACATATTAAATGAACGAAATAGTAAGGCTCTTCCTAGTCCCAATTGCTTTTACTTTATTATATTATCAATATATCTTAATAAATGCATCATCTTCAATCAACTCATCTTCTGAGGGCCATTGCCAGGTCTACTTCTATGCATTCCAGCAAAATCGATTTAAGTTATTAAGTTAGTTTTTTGACTATAGGGTTTGACACACTTATAAAAATACCACTATAGATATCAGGCCTTAGAGCATAATTGCTCTTTACAAATAATTTAAATTCATTTGGTCCAATAGACATTGCTTTAGTAGAGCTACCATTAATCGCAATCATGAAATTCCCTTTGTCATTTATCCATTTACCTTCTCCTTGAGTTATGACATGATTATTCTTATCAAAAATAAAATATGTTAATGTTGCATTACTGTCATGGTTACCTCCAATAGTGATATTACCTGAAATAGCTACTGGTAAACCCCTTGTAACTATTTTTGGATATTGAACCTTTTCAAATTTCGCTAATTTTGCAGTTTCATAAATAGACCAGTATCCTTTTGCGAATGGATAAGAACTATCTCTAAATGCCGTGAGGGATATTACTCTACCTGCTGGATTATAGTTCTTAATTTCATAAGGTCCATTACCAATTATTGCGTGGTTATGTTCTGTTATCCATTTTATACTTGCATCATATCTCTTTATAGCCTCATCAACAGTAACTATACCCTTTAATGGGGCAGGTACGAACCGTTCTGTTTTCATTTTTTCCAGTTCTTGCCTAATAGCCTGTGCGTGACTCGGTATTATCAAAGATAACCATTCAATGTTCTTGACGCTTGCTTCTGATCGTGTGTACGCAAAGATTCCATTTTTTACCAATCTCTCTATTGCAGCGTTAATTTCCCAAGGAGATGTTGGCCAAACTGAAGCAAAATCAGCTATTTCCTTCTTATCAAAATGCCAATAGTCAACGAATGAAATAACATTACTGTCATTTAGAAACTTAGTACCACGAAGATATTTTAGTAAAACTTGGGCCTGTGCGGCGTACTCCGGGTCAAATGTAAGATCAGTTGAATTATTCTTTGATGCCCACTCATATAGAAAGTAAAGGGGATAAATTAGATCAGCCTTGTTCATAGGTTGACCATTTTGCCAGTTTGAATATACTATATGAAGGGTAACCTTACTCTTGGAAGTATTCTTTCCAACCTCGTCCCATCTTTGGTTAGATGGATTCCATGTTAGAGCATCACTATCTACCGCAAGTCTCTTTTCTGGTCCCATAGTTGTAATATTCGTCCATTCATTTCTCAAAGGAATCACTTCGCCATTATATGGATTTCTAGATGTAGCGGGATCAGAGACTAACGAAAGAATATTTGTACAGTAGATATCTTTACAACCACCAACACTATTCCATGCCCCTTGATAAATTTCCTTTACACCAACGTTTATAGTGCTTGTATTTTTTGTTGATCTTGCATTTATGAGAGACTTACTGGTAGAAATACCTGCGCCAAAGTCATTTATTAGTCCTTTAATTGAAGAGGATGCTACATATGGATCAATATTTTGAGTTACAAAAATTCTTACAGATTCTTGTATTCCTATCGTTACCGCTTGTCGTAATAATTCATTTCGTTCCTCTTCCGAGGTAAAATTAGAAAACGCTATTCTCTGTGTTATGCTATCTAGAGAAGAATTTTGATAGTTCCAAAATGCCGGATTTGTCCATCCAGGCATGCTACTAAAATATGGTGCGTACATTTGAGCTGTCGTACCAGGATTGTACCTGACAAATTCAGAGGTTCCTCCGAAAGCTTCGGTATAGACTTGCCAATTTAACTCCTGTGGATCTGTGCCGTAGACTACGAGGTTTGCCTTATTTAAATCACCATAGTCTTTTTGTACAGTAAAGCCAATATTTTGAAGTTGATTTGCAAGAGTTTCACCCAAAGACTTTCTTGGTTGATCATCACTCCTTATCATAATTTTGATTGAGATGGGTGTTCCTTTGTATGTCCATTTACCGTCTAGCTTTGTCGCACCATTTGAAATCAATGTTTTTTCTATTATATCTTTTGCAAGATTTGGATTATATTTGAAATTGTAAGACTCTAGAATTGGAATAAGAGCTTCATATTCAGGTGAGGAGATTCCAAACGGATCTATCTGGGCACTTCCATAGCCATTTAGAATCTCATCTACGATAAATTCACGATTTATCAAGTAATTTACTGCAAAACGGATTTCTTTGAATTGGAATGGATTTAAAATGTTTGGATTCTTTGATGTTGCGGGATTTAACAGGAAGGCTAATGAACCTGCATTTTTTTCATATATTTTTACATTAGTATCATTTGAAATAGATGCTACTGTTTCTAGAGGTATTCTAAAGTAATACATGTCAAGATTTCCTGCTTTAATATCACGCAGAGCTGTATTTCCGTCCAGATATTGAATGAATCGTATGTTATCGACATACGCACCCTTTTGACTTGACTCGAGTGCACTCATAGTTGTAAATGAAGAAACGATTACTACCAAAATCAAGGATAAAACGAGTGAAAGCTTAGATATTTCCGTCAATTATTTTCTGGTAAAGGTAAGAGATTTATGAATTTTCTCAATTGAGATCGTTTTAATAAAAACAACATAATAAAGCCCTAGGCTAACTTGTTCTATGGCATCCACAGTCTCAAGTTATAAGAAGCAAATGTCATTATTATTAGAGTATGGCGTAATCTCAGAACAACTCTATCATCATTTTATTAATAGAGGCCTGAAGGTTATATCACCTTCGAATGACTTTGGACTCGATTATTTGGGTGAACTTTTACCGGAGATAGTTATCGGTGCTTCTTCTGACTATGTCAGTAAGATGAAGGTGCCGTACCAAGCTACAAGTTATGTTGCAGCAAGAACAAAAGAAAGTGGTAAAGGGGTTTACATTTACAAGATTAATGATAAACCTGGTGGTGGAGTTTTATATCTAACTGGTGACACTAGAAAATTAGGCGATAGTGTATTTGCGTCAACTCACAGAATCTTAATGGGTTCAAAAGCAATGATGATAAGCGCGGACAATCTAGTCGTCAACAGAGAACAAATTTGGAATTGGCAATTTTTTGGAAATGCTATAAGAGAATGTAATCCACAAGTCTACGAGGACCTCATGAAGTTATGAGATGAAATAAATACAAATTCAATCTTTCGTCAATTCGTTGTAGCCAGATCTGATAGAACATTTAGAAGACTCAAGCTGGCCGATCTCTACCAGAAAAACCAAATACAAATTCTTGATCCCAAAAATGGAACCAGTGTGATCTTTTTGACAAATGAATCAGGACATGATTACGCATCAAAATTAATTCCTGAATCACATCTAGTTGATTATATTGTAACGGGCAAAAACTTTGATATGTATTTCGCGATGAACCAAATTAGACGACTATACGACATAGATGTTATCCTTAATGACGGAGGACGTATTATGTCCAATTCTGTGCGCGATCTGGGTATACTAGGAGAAGAGAGAGTGACCCTTGAACCCTATCCAGGAGATCGGTATATTCCTCATAGTAAAAGAATTGATCCAAAATCCATACTTGGAACAGAAGGGTCTGGAATTGATGGAGGAGAGATTAAGAATGGAATTAGGATCCACTCGACAAGAATAGGGAATGAGATCGCCAATGTATATCTATATCCACTAAACGAGGAATTGTGCATTTAGCTAAAAATACGATTGTCATAATAATCTGCTTACAATATGATATACAATTCTATATCAAGAATCCACAATTGGATCGATGTTATTCATATTTACTTGTTACATCCATTTGGATTATAGAGTTTTCTTATGTTTGTGTGAAACCTTTTTTTTCAGAGCATCGGTCATTTCATCAAAAAGCTTTGCCAAGTCCCAACCAATGTTGGTATAAGAAATGTTACCATGGGTGGATAAAATATGTACATCAATTTCGTATCTCTTCCTGGCACCTTGGACGCTTCTTAATTTTATATGGCAGCGCGCTTCCTCTATATCAGGGTAAATTTTTCTCAGGAATCTGGTGATATTTGTAAATTTAGACTTAGCCAGCTCTGCATCGAATGGTTCATCGGGTAGACCGACGATAAACATTGGAATATCTTCCTCCATCTTTTCCCCCAACAAAGCAACTATGTCTCTATAAGTAATAATTCCCTGAATTTCATCCCATACTTTAATTATACAATAGGTAGAACCTGCATTTATCATCCTGTCGCAGACTACTTGGAGACTTTCATCAACGTTGGCAGTTATCACATCGGTATTCGCCAACCCCGAAACTTCAATGGAAAACCTATCTTCTGCGTTGTCAATACCTATTGATTTTTTACCAATTCTCTCAGAAGGTAACATTACTTTCATGATGTCAGAGGACGTTATAATACCGACTAGGCGACCGTTGTCGACTACAGGCAGATGATCAATTCTCCTCCTTTTCATTATGGATCTGGCAGCAGATACGGCCTTATGACAATCGATGACTATAGGATCACTGGTCATTATGTTCGATGCGACGATTCGCAGTTTGCTTTCTGCCAAGTGTTTACTTATCAATTCAACAATTCGCCTAGCTGAAACTTACCATTGTGAACTACAGGCAAGGTTCTCATCCTGTAATGACTCATTATGCGTGCAGCTTCGCTAATTACACTGTCCCTGTTCAATTCGGGAATGATTTTTCCAACTAATGATGGCCTTGTGGTTGTGATGTCTTTAATTCCTATAATATCCCTGATAGTCAATGCCCCTATTTTTCCTGATAACTCTATGAATACGTCGTAAGAATCGGTTTCATTAAGGGTACTGATTATTTTTGATAGGGCCACATCCTTGGATATAATAATGGGAGGATCCAGTAGATCTCTAACCGGTACACTGCGAATTACATCGAGGTGGCCATAAAATCTGTTTACTGTCAACTTCATGGAATATATTTTCTAGGACATTAAAGGTTTTATGCAGCTCGTGTAGGATAGAGCAAATCAGTTCATCTCAGTTACTTATTATATGATTATATGAAATCTTTGTTATGACTGCAAATATTGCAATTAATGGCTTTGGTAGGATAGGCAGGTGCTTCCTTAGAGCTGCTCTAAAAGACAAGGAGTTTCAGGGGTTGGCAAGGATAGTAGCAATGAATGACCTGACTGATTCCAAGACACTCGCACACCTATTCAAATATGATTCGACATTTGGAAAATATGAAGGTGAGATAGCGGCTAATGAAGACGAAATTGTTATAGACGGAAATACACTGAAAGTATTATCTGTAAAAGATCCTTCTGAACTACCTTGGAAAGATTTGGATATTGATCTTGTTGTTGAATCTACAGGCAAATTTAACGATGCCAATGCGGCAATGAAACATATAAGCGCTGGAGCCAGGAAAGTAATAATTTCAGCTCCTGCTTCCAATCCGGATGCGACGATATTAATGGGAATTAATGATAAAACGTATGATGATGATAAACACAAGATAATTTCAATGGCTTCGTGTACGACTAATTGTCTAGCGCCGGTACTCAAGACAATTAACGATAAATTCGGTATTGAAAGTGGATATATGACCACATGCCATGCTTATACTAACGATCAAAGAATTTTGGATCTGCCGCACAAAGATCTCAGAAGAGCACGTGCCGCCATGATGTCGATAATACCGACTACAACTGGCGCGGCAAAGGCAATTGGTTCTGTTATACCAGAACTAAATGGTAAAATGGATGGTATGGCATTGCGTGTTCCAGTAAGTAACGGCTCCATAGTGGACATGGTTCTAACCTTAAAAAATAATGTTACTAAAGATGAGGTCAATAAAGTGTTAAAAGATTCATCAAATACTAATATGAAAGGTATCATGGCGTATACAGAAGATCCCATAGTATCTTCAGACATTATCGGTGAATCACATTCTTCGATTGTAGATGGCCTTAGCACCATGGTACTTGGAGGAAGTAGCAACTTAGTTAAAGTCATGTCTTGGTATGACAATGAATGGAGTTTTGCTTGCAGATTAGTAGATTTGGTAAAATTCGTCTTGAGAAAGATGAGGCCTATTTAAATCAAAATAAATTGGCTCAATAAAATGAAATAGTCACATTGGAAAAATAAAATTATTTAACAACCAAGACAGGACAATGAGCATATGTTACTACTCCTGAAGCAATACTTCCTAGTAACATTCTTTTTATTCCTGACATACCTTTAGACCCAATAACAATGAAGTCCATTTTCTTCTCTTCTGCGTATTTCACGATAGCCTTTACTACAGAAGTACTGCTAATGACAACATCTGTCCTAACACTTATATTAGTTTCAGAGGCCTTTTGTTTTACTGCATCTACATATTTCTGTCCTCCTTCCATAGCACTGATCACAGTTCCTTTTAGAGGACCTGGCAATTTTGCTGTATCAACGTCTTCCAAATACTCATATCTTATATCAGAAGGGATTACATACAAGGCAGTCAATTCTGCTTGATGTTTTTTCGCAAGATCTATTGCCTGATTTCCTGCATTTAACGAAGCTTTGGAACCATCCACTGCAACTAAGATCTTCTTGATTGTCCTATTCTCCTTGCTCAATAAACATGTACTGCATTTATTATTATATAGGCCTTTAGTAGAGGTATCAAGTCGTATAGACCTTGAATAAAGAATAGAATTAATCTTTGATGCATAATGCATTGAACTGTATTGAAATGCATATGCCGATCCGGAGCTCCATTTAATAAACAAAAGTCCTATTTAGCGTAACATATTAATGATTCTGAAGCCGAGACACTATTGCATTATTAAAGACTACACTAAATGATATTTTTAATACCCATATTAACGTAAAATAGTACTTACAATAGTACTTAATAGACGTCCAATCTAATAGGAAACCACAACAAGTTTTATAACTAAAACGAAAGGGTTGAATGTTTAGATAAGAAAGATTATAGGGTGCTAACTATATAATCCGCATTGGACAGATAGTAATGCTATCTTCAACCCAGGAAGCACAACAAATCAAAGCAAGAGTTTTGCATACAATAAAATATGGTCTAGAGTTTGATCTGAGTACTGATCAATGTAAACAATTTTTGAAGAGGCACGTCAATTCAAATGCGGTTATGGTAATTTTAATTATTGATATTAATGGATCGACTCAAATGAGCATTGCTTTACCCCCATCAAAATTTGCTGCTATACTACAAGTCTTTTCGCAGGAAACAAGACTCGCGATAATAGGGAAAGGAGGTTACGTCTTAAAATTTGTGGGTGACTCTGTAATTGGCATATTCCCTGCGGAATTCGATAAGAAGAAGGCCTGTATAAATGCATTAAATTGTTCCCGAGGAGTCCTTTCCATTATCAGTGAATGCATAAATCCGGTATTAAAAGAGAATCATCTTCCTGTTATCAGAGTAAGAGTTGGGTTAGATTGTGGAACTTCCTTGGTTATATTATACGGCAAGAACGTAGATAAAGCTCCTATTGATGTAGTTGGACCAAGTATAAGTATCGCGTCGAAGATAGCCTCTGCCGCACAAATAAACCAAGTCTTAGTCGGTCAATCATTATATGATATTTTTGCATCTGATGATTCATTTAATCATAGGTTCATCAATGTCAAGTTACCTAATGATAAATGGAATTATGTGAAACCGTCAAGTGGTAACATTTACGAGTTATATTCCTACCAATAGACATTTGATCCCTCTCTTAACATACCGAGGTCCTCCAGGCATGTATCCCAATTAGCGGTTTTAGAAAAAAGATTTTTCCATTCAAACAAAAGCACAATCGGAGATCATTATCGTAATTAAAAATCAAAATCTATTTAAATCTCAAAGTACTCAAATCATTTTTTATTTAAAATAGAATTAGCTCATAACTAAGAAAAATAGATATATTGTATTATCTTATTTGAGTTAATTTGAAAGAATCAACCTCAACTAGCAAAAAAATACGCGTATGAGACAACTATCAAATTCAAATTTACTGCATTTGGATAAGCTGTGTTGATCATTACCTTATTCATTGAAGAAATCCCATCGCATGATAAAGCAATTCAATATAGTAAGAAAAAAGAAAAAAATAAGATTTATTCTAGTCAAGTCAAATATAGATAGATAGAATTGGACAGTTTTTTGCTCCCAGAAAGAGATATTGCACTTTTTACTGATTTTTACGAGCTAAGCATGGCGGCTGCATATTTTAACTCCAATCAGAAGGATACGATTGGTTTATTTGAAATGTTTGTCAGAAAACTCCCAAAGAATAGAAGTTATCTTGTTGCTGCTGGATTAGAACAAGTGATCTATTTTCTTATTAATTTCCGGTTCAAACATGATCATATGGAATATCTTAGAAGTCATAAAGTCTTCAATAATATGAGCGATAGATTCTTTGAATATCTTTCAGAATTGAAATTCACTGGAAATCTTTGGGCGATACCTGAAGGTAGTATAGTTTTTCCAAATGAACCTATACTAAGAATTGAAGCACCAATTATTGAGGCACAACTAGTCGAAACTTATTTACTTTCAGTAATTAATTTTCAAACTCTCATTGCTTCTAAGGCATCTCGCATAGTTGAAGCAGCAAAAGGACGTTCTGTAATCGAATTTGGTTCAAGACGTGCACATGGCCCTAATGCGGGAATTCTTGCAGCCAGAGCCAGTATTATAGGAGGGTGTCAGGGCACTTCAAACACATACGCTGGATACAAGATGAGAATACCTGCAAGTGGCACAATGGCGCACTCATTTGTGATGAATTTTGAAAGTGAAGAAGAAGCTTTCCAGGCGTTTTGCGACACATTTCCAAGGTCTACATTACTGGTTGATACCTATGATCCGATTAAAGCGGTTAAAATTGCGTTACAAAAAGGACTGGAATTTGAAGGTGTGAGGATAGATAGTGGGGATATACTAAGTATAAGTAAGGAAATAAGAGTAATTCTTGATGATGCTGATCGCAAGTCAGCAAGGATAATGGCAACAGGTGATCTTAATGAACACATAATTCACGAAATGGTATCAGAGCAAGCACCTATAGACTATTTTGGGGTAGGCACCGAACTTTCTACATCAAGGGATGATCCGGCCTTAAACGGTGTATACAAGCTTGTTGGAATTAGGATTAAATCAAAAAATTTCAAGGGTAACAAATATCAAACGATCTACAAGAGAAAGAAAAGCCCAGGAAAGGAAAATCTTGCTGGTCCAAAACAAGTGCACAGATTAATTCGTAATAATACATTGGTAGCTGATATATTGACTTTGGATGACGAAGAAGTCAGAGATGGCATTCCTATGTTGAAACAGTACATAGAGAGCGGCAGCATGACAGAAGGGTTGCCTTCGATATTTGAAATTCGTGCCTGGTGTAGAAATCAAGTAAGCACACTTCCTGAACAATTTAGAATGTTAGATTATGTTCCTGAATCGTTACCTGTTGCCATTAGTGAAAAACTCAGAATAACAAGCAATATATCCGATTAAACGGAATAAATTTACGTATCATGAATAAAAAATCTCAAGCAGTTTCTAAAAATAAAGATCATGGTGCATCACCAAGATATACAATATTGGTGATGGATATGTTGAATGATTTTATTTATGGAAGATTAAAATCTGTTAGAGCCAGAAAGATAATACCTAAAATTAAATATCTGTTAGACTTTGCAAGGAGAAAAAATATTCCTATATTTTACTGTAATGACGAACATCTGTTGTCTGATCCTGAGATCAGAGTGTGGGGAGCTCATGCCATCAAGGGAACCAACGGTGCAGATGTTATTCAGGATATTAAACCTACATACAATGATCTTATGATACCTAAGAGAGGATATAGTGCATTTGATAAAAGTAGATTAGAAAAGGCACTTGAATCTACCTACAATGGAAAGGGCCCTACAACAATAATCATGACAGGAATTCATACCCACATATGCATTAAACACTCCACATACGATGCGTTCACAAGGGGATACGATATAATAATTGCAGAAGATGGAGTAAACGCTTTCACAAAAAACGATCATATCTTTGCACTTGAATACATGAAGGCAAATTACGGAGCCAGAATTCAGAAGATTTCAGAAATAATTAGAGATATAAACCAACAGAGTATATTGTAACACTTCATATAGTCGCATAATTAAATATCTAATTTTCCTGCTTGCCAGGAGAAATGGTATGGAGATAAAATAAAAAAGGTTCATTACGCTTTCATCAGTTTGCTATAGAATATGACAACCAAGTCTTGCATAAATCAACGCAAGTCTGCTCGACTCTAGAGAATAGAAGGAGATAATTCTAAAATCCTGCGGAATAAAGAAGTTAAAATAAGTTAAAATAATTTAAGACTACGAAAAATATCACAGATTGTACCTTCATTAGGAGCTTGAAGAATTCTTTAGCTCATACTTTTCAAGCGTAGGTTGCGTGGATTTATAGGTTACCGACAGGATATCTCCAACAGCGTAACTACAATTTGGAATCACTCGCGGTATACTGTCTGATGGCTCGACAACACATTCGTTATCTTTCTTCAGCTTAACAGGAACATCCTCGGTAATGGCTTTACTAAACAAATTTTTTGCAGATGAACCCAACAACGCTATTATTATAACTATTCCTGCAACAATGAAGATCAATGCTAACTTCCACATTGAAATGTTTTGAAAGCTCAACATTTAATATTTACGACTGATATATATTAACGTAAGGTAAATTTAATTATATTATACCCTAATTATACCGGTAACATCAAATAATGTAGTCTTCACTGCAATTCAGAGCATTCTTGTTCCTTACTTTTTTCTGGACTTGAAGCAAGATTTCTAAATAATATCGGTGAAGAAGAGGATACTATTAACAAAACGTGAATATCTTTGGATTGCACAATTCAATCAAGGTGTTTAACTTTGGTAACTATTCCGATCATGTCTCAAGGTAACTCTTTTTTTATTAGGATTAGTAACAGAGGCTCATGGATTCCTTTAGAATATAGATATAGCAGTAGAAAGAGTAAGGTTAGCGTTTGTAGGAGCTGGATTTATGTAACTTCGAATCTACTGAAACCAAAGTTTTTGCAATGAAGCATATCTTAAAAAGTCAGAGCATGTATATTGCTACAATGACTACAACTGTCGGCGAGCTTATGAGAAAAAATGTATTTACGATTAAAGAGTCTGATACTATCCAAAATTCAGCAATGAAAATGAAAGATAAAAAGGTAAGTTCATTGCTCGTTGTTGATAGCGTCGGTAAACCAACAGGTTTGGTTACCGAACGTGACCTGGTTAGAAAAGTGTGCATTAATGATGTACGTACGACTGAAGTGAAAAATAAAGAAATAATGTCAGCTCCATTGATTACTATTGAATTAACTCGTCTCCGTCGATTGCAGCAGATTTGATGTTGAAACACAATGTTAGGCATTTGATTGTTGTTGATGGTAAGTCTAAAGATACTAGCAAACTTGTTGGCATGATTACTCCACTTGACTTTACAAAGTACGAAGAGTACGTACGTGGTGACGAGGATAAAGAAAGTATTGAAATGATATTAGAATATTATATCTAACTGGTGGTTTTGAGTATATATATTAAACTTGTAACCAAGACAAATGATACCATTTTTT
>VBPR01000230.1:614-4173 GCA_005877345.1 Nitrososphaerota archaeon | reverse complement strand
GACACGTCTTTCGAAAAAACCAATTAAGAAAATAAATGTAAGTTCATTTAAACTTGACAAAATTTTTCTGATAATTACAGCAGTAATAAGTGCAGTTTTGTTTATTGACGGATATGTCTTTATTGATGGAATAATATTTAGTGGTTTATTCTTAGCGTACATATTTGTAGCATTTTATGAAATGAAAATAGAAAAACAGAGAGACAAGGAAAAACTTATCGAAGAGTATAGTAAGGCTTCAGATGGAAATAGGCTTCCTGGAAATCAAAAGCAGTTAATAAAGGCAGGAATAATCTTCCTTATAGGAACTATTGGAATTTTTATTGGTGCCGAACCTTTCATAAAGTCATTGGAACAGGTGTCCTTTGAGATAGGTGTTTCAGCAATAATACTTTCAGTAGTAATAAGCCCGATTGCAGGTGAGATGCCAGAGAAAATTTCATTGATGCTGCTTGCCAGGAAGGGTACCCAGGGAACGTCAATTGCTATTGCCAATGTACTGGGATCGAAGATATTAAATAATACTCTTTTACTTGCGTTTGCAGTATTTGGTGCCGTTTACCACACTGGTTTAGGAGTAACCATAAACCGAAGCCCAATTTTATCATTCCAAATAGTACTAACAACAGTAGTCACATTAATTGCCGTTGGTTTATTATTCAGAAAAGAAATTGGAATAAAAACAGGGTTGATACTTTTAGGGATGTATATTGTAAGTATAGGATTGCAATTTTTTATAGCCTCATGAATTAATCAGACAATTATCACGATTTAATTCTATTAGAATCAATTTTATTATATGGATGATTGTTAGGAAGCCTCAACCATATGGCTCTTTTCTTTCTTCGGATTTGGTACTATTACTACGATCCCCTAGCACGACGCTAATATCCGAATAAGAATGATCTCTAAAGACAGTAAGATTTAGTTTATCTCCTGGCCGTTTATTTTCATCTATATAGGATACTAAATCCTCCATATAGGTAACATTATGATTATCAACCGCAGTAATTATATCATTACCATGTTTATCACCGTATTGATCAATGGTACTGCCACGAAGACCTGCGTTATCAGATGGTCCATCCTTTGTTATTAAATCAACATATACTCCTTTAAAATCTCTGCTTAAATTTTGAAAATTTTCTGTTAATTTTGATGTTAGAGTGCTTGCAGAAATTCCTAGCCATGGATGGGTATAATTTCCTTTACTGATAAGAGTGGGAACTATTTTAGAAATAGTGTTAGAGGGAACCGCCAAACCTATCCCAGAAAATCCTCCAGAATCTGACAACACACCTGCAGTATTCATTCCAATTACTTCTTCGTTAATATTGAGCAAAGGCCCTCCTGAGTTCCCGGGGTTAATCAATGCATCTGTCTGAATCACACTTGGAATACTAAATTGTGATCCTTCAGTTGAGATCAGACGTCCCTTTTGACTGACAATACCAAGGGACATTGAACCTGCCAAACCATACGGGTTTCCTATCGCAATAACTTGATCGCCTACTTCTACAGCAGAGGAATTTCCTAGTGGTAATGGACGCAGTCCTGATATATTTTGTTTAATTTTTATAACTGCGACGTCATTGAATGGATCACTCCCTAAGACAGATGCTACATATCTATTACCATCTATGAAAGTGACATCCACATTTTTAGAATCATCCACTACATGATGATTAGTAATTATTCTCCCTTCCTTATCGAACACAAATCCTGATCCTAGACTTGTTACATTTTTGTCCCCGGGAGGACCTGTAGGAGCTTCCTTATTTTCTCGAGTGATTTGTACTACGGATCCTTGTACGTCTTTGAAGATCTTACTACTCGAATTCGCCGTGGATTTATTTTGAATTTCTTTTTGTGCGAAAATTTCCAATTTTCCCACATGCAGCAATACAAATGATGACATGAAAATAATGGCTATTAGAATTATAATCAGTTGATTTTTCATATAAAAAATCCACAAAAGTAATCATATAGACTTTTCTATTTATTTAGTCTATGAATAATCTATTTTTAAACGGATATAGAATCGTAAGATAAATTCCAAGATAAAGTTGAATTTTGGTGTAAAACCCGGAATGTGATAAACAGCAATAAATTGGCTAAAAATAATAAAATTCACAAGGTAATGCTATCTCATATCAATTTTTTGGTATTTTTCACCAAGCTTTATTTTAAGTTCATCCAATTGATCAGATACCCATTTAAAAAAGCCATCAGTCATTTCTTGTGGGATATTTCTTTTCTCAGCTAATACTAGATAGCCTTCAAAGATCTTTGCATAAACTGAATTACACACAATCATGTTTGCCAGTGCGTCTGATACAAAATCATCGCTTTTGCTCTCTATAAAATTTCGCTTAAAAAGATCTAAAAGGTTTTTGGTGCGTCTATCAATCTCATTTTGATCCATTCCATTAGTCATTGTGAATTTACTCATGTACCCACAGAAGTAACTTGGTCTTCGATTATTAAAATATTAATACATGAAATTTCTGGGTTCGCGTCAAATGACTGTGGATTTCCCTGATTGAAAAATGAACTAGTTAAAATAGTGATTTAATTTAATTGAGCGCTAATATAGGATTCAAACCCGTGCGCAATGCACTTGTTTAGAGTATTGTTTGGTTCTTCTCTATCCTCTGGAGCTATTGCAGATTGATTATAGGTTCAAAGTACTATGCAAACACATTCAGCTGCACTCTATGTATCAATGTAGGCTTGGCTCAAAAGGAGAATCTAATTTGACTCTCATGTGAAAGCTCCTGAATAATCTTTTGCAAATTGACTCAAAGAAATTGCACTTCTTCCAGTAACTTCCTCAGTCACTGAGGATACCTCTGACAGATAACCCATCCTGATTATATTAAATAACTCCATCAAATAGTTAATAGTCCAATCATCCCCGCCAGTGCCTTTCATTCCTTTGCGGGCATCATCTTCCGATATATTTACATAAGAAATTTTTTTACGGAGTTGTTCAGATAAAATTCTGGCAACATCGCCATAAGAAATTGCCTCTGGTCCTGTAATGACATATGCCTTTCCATTATGTCTGCCATCATTATTTTTGGTAAGAACTTGAACTGCTACTGATGCAATATCACGAACATCCACAAAACTGACTTTGCCATCTTCAGCTGGTAAGTAAAATGCATCTTGCTCCTTAATGCTTTGAGAAAAGAAATTAACAAAGTTTTGCATGAAAAAATTAGGACGTAAAAAGGTAAATGGTATACCAGTGTTTTCTATCATTTTTTCTACCTGCCGATGTAACCTGCTTCCTATTATGCCAGGCTCAGAGTCTGCTCCCATAACAGACAATTTAACTATCTGTTTGATATTTCCTGCATTCTCTATCTCTTTTAGGAAATTAGATGAAAGTTCCTCCATATCAGATTGAAATGGGGTAAGTAGGAAGACTCTATCAATATCTTTTAAAGCATCTTTTAGCGTGTCTGGTTTATTATAATCAATCTGTATAGGTTCCACAATATCAGATTTTACAACTTTTTTTATACCTTCTATAGAATGAGCTCCTGCCCTA
>VBPR01000230.1:0-587 GCA_005877345.1 Nitrososphaerota archaeon | reverse complement strand
ATTTATAACTTCACTTCCAACAGTGCCGCTCGCACCTGTTACTAGAATTCTTTCAACCATTATTGCTCATACCATTCTGTGCTTATTTATCGTTGTCTGTAGTACCAATAAGAATAGTCGACAGTAAATCTACATCTGAATGGGCATCAGATTGTAACCGGTCTAAAATCCTGTCAAATTTGATTCACAAACGACCAGTCCTACATCATCAACGACATAGATTCATTTACTAGCGAAGCAGATAGAATTGACTGGTTTTGCTTTATTTTCATTACAGTGTCATGTCAAGCAAATGATTATTTTTAAATGATAAGAACTATAGCATAATTTCTAATGGATGAAGAAAAAGGCCTAGAACAAACTATAGAGGGTAGTAACAGCAGATTCTATAAAGCATTTGAAAGCCTATCAATTGAAAAAATGGATGCGGCTTGGAAACATACTGATGATACTATCTGCATACATCCTGGTTGGGAGATGTTTACCAGTTAGACAGCAATAAGGGAAAGTTGGGTGAGGATATTTGAAAATACCAAGATGATAAAATTCTTTATTTCAAATATAAAAATAAAGGCATTTGAAAATAT
>VBPR01000229.1 GCA_005877345.1 Nitrososphaerota archaeon | reverse complement strand
GGTTTGCATGTTGACAATAATAAAAATAGACTAATTGTCGCTTCTTTAGGATATCTGAGTAAACCCGGAGCTGGCATAGAAGTTGTTGATTTAAAAAATAAGACGATAAGCACTTTAGGAAAGGAAGGAACGACCTCTCCATTTGGCGGTCTTGATGGAATAGAATCTGATACTGCGAATTCACATTACTATGTTACTGACAATCCTGCAGGAAAGCTATACATTGTTAACGCTAATGGAACAGGATATGGAACTATGCTAGATTTACACACACAAGGGACTGCTGACCTAGGATTTATGCCAAGCCAAAACACAATTATAATACCTCTTATGCAGGACAACAAACTTGTAGCTTATAAGTTAGCAGAATAGAAGCGTATGCAGAGTTGCGAATAATTAATTCCTTACAGACGGGACAGTATCCTATGCACTGAAACTCGAATAAGATAACGAACTTTATGATGCATAACGGATTATCGGATACTTTGGATATAAGAAGTCTAGTTTTAATTACTATTTTTGAGCATTGCTAATCTTTATTTGTAGTTTTATCTCCTAAATGACGATCATTACTGTAGTCTATTTCGTCTCTTTTATTACCGATATCCGGAATTGATGGGTTCCTTACTTTCACTATCTTTTCAACCTCTTTATCATAGAGTTTTACTAAATCTGCTATCGTTATGATTCCAAGAACCTTATTATTTTCATTTGACAAAACTGGCATTTCTTGAAGTTCGTTCGATGATAGTCTAATTAATGCGTCGTGAAGCGAGTCAGAGCTATATGCAAAAAATGGATCTTTTATCATAATGCTTTCTAATTTAATAGACTTGCGATATTCGTCAGGAAACTCGTAGAGCCTGTGTTTGTAAACGACACCATGAAGCAACTCCTTTTCGTTAACGACTGCAATCATTTTGCTATTATTTCGATTCATTATTTGGAGAGCTTCATCGATTGTAACATCTTTAGAGAGTTTATTGACAGGAACTCTAATAGCATCCTTTACATACATATCTCTTAGTATGGGTAGTTGATATTCCATTCTATGGGCAGGTGAAGCAGACCTATTTAGCACTTGGTTTCGGAATATGGAATTGTGCTGTCCTGACATTATGTAGGCAACGAAAGTAGCTAACATCATAGGTGCTAAAAGAGCATCACTTCCCATTATTATTGACGATATAGGTGTCTTTGCAGTGGCACCAAAAAATGAAACCATCGAGACTATGATTACAGAAGAAACATCTACCCAAGTAAATAATCCTAGTAAGTGAAAAGCTGTTCCAATAAATGCTCCTAAAAAACCTCCTATTACCATAGAAGGTCCAAAGACACCGGCGCTTCCACCTGAACCTAATGTTAATGAAGTTGCCAATATCTTGAAGATAACTATTGAGCCAATAATGGATAGTGGTAAAATAGTGTCGTTGTTAATTGCTATCTGTAACCATCCGTAAGAGGTTCCCAATACCTGAGGAAATACTATTCCTATCATTCCTACTAACACACCTCCAATAGCTGGTTTCAGATATTTTGGAATCCGAATTTTGCTGAAATAATCCGATATCGTATAAAAAGTCTTTACATATCCTATACTGACTCCTGCGGAGATCAGCCCAACCAGAGCATAAAGAAGTAGTGATATCGGATTTGTATATTTTACTAGATCAAGAGGAATAGTAAAGAGAGGGTTCCATCCAAAAACGAAACCGAAAACAGTATAACCAGTAACGGAAGCTACCAATCCAGGTATCAAGGCTCTAACTTCAAAATCTCTTCTATAGAAAACCTCTGCACTGAAGACGGCGCCTCCTAGTGGAATCTTGAATATGCTTCCGATACCTGCTCCAAGACCTGCGGCAACTGCAATCCTTTTTTCATCTTCGTCCAGTTTGAATAATTTACCTATGAGTGATCCAAAGCCGGCTGCAATCTGTCCTGCGGGTCCTTCAGTCCCTCCACTTCCCCCACTTCCTATAGTGATAGATGAGGCAATTCCCTTAACAAGAGGAACCCTGGCTCTTATATTACCACTTTTGTGATGATATGCATCAATTACTGCATCCGTTCCGTGTCCTTCAGATTCTGGTGAGAACCTTGTAGTGATTAATCCAACCAGAAGACCTCCTAATCCCGTTATCAAAGGTAACATCCATGGCTTCTCGATAATAAGGGTGTAACCAAAACTACTTTGAAATCCGCCCGGCAACGGAGGGAAATATCCTGCTCCTAATCCAAGGAATAACCCTGTGAAAAATTCGACGGAAAGAAACAGCGCCACTGCTCCCAGTCCCGCAACAACGCCTAATAGAAAACCAATCAGTATCCACTTTCTGAAATAGCTAAAATCTAAATTCCACTTCATACCTCTCATTGCTCTGACTGCAGATGCTATCTGAGAATAGTAAGGAAGGTCAGGTTTCATTTGTTAAAATCGTCCCTTGATACATTAGAGTTTCTTATTCATTTAATAATTTTATTCCAGTCTTCTATCATTTTTATCTATATTATTCTAACAGAATTTTTAATACGATAAGAGTAGTTGGCACCGATCTAAAGAAAAAAGATTCATTTTATTCACGAATCTGCAGCAATAAAAAAGATAAGATCAGTTTCTCTCTCAGGACAAACTTTCGAATTTCAATGAATGTAAACATTTATAGCTGATTTATGCGATTAGTCATGATTACTTGACCCCATTTCAGATTCCTATAATTTATCTACATCGAAGGCAACCATCAATTGCGTTTGTATAGCTACCTGTGTTAAAATAAATTGGATCTCATTTTATGCTACTATTTTAGAGGAAACTCTATGCCCACATCAAACTTGGAATAATATTTTTGCACATCGGAATTGCCGTATTTCGATCGGAATTTCTCTACTATTTCTTTAACTTTGTTGTCATCGGTTATCGTTCTTGCTTTTCCGCTCAACTCTTGTCTTTGTGCCGAAATTTTCACGTTTGGATTTTTTAGCACATTTCTATACCAATTTGTATCCGAACCCTGCACAGGAAGCAAATACAATTTGTCGTCTTCATGAACAAACCAAACAGGTCTAGATATATCTTGACCTGATTTTCTGCCTTTAACAGTTAAGTCTATTTCATTTGCTGTGCTGAGGTCTTTTAAATCACGTTTTGAATGTGGCATGTGTTTGAAACCATCTACTAAATAAACTCAATCAATTACTACTCTTGGTCACTGATCATTTCAAGATTAAGTAAGCGATTAAATCTTTATGTTAAGCATAAGAAGTAGTAATTACAGCGGACTCCACTGTAATACATTATTGTGTTACTAATCATGATAAAACTTTATTCGGGTTCGGTGGGATTCGGACACCGCATGTATACGGGTCCTGTTTCAAGCTATTTAATTTTTTCACGCATTTAGTATTTTAGGACATGAACTTTATCGCATCTCTTAAATTACTTATCACTATTGTTGAGATTTAGGCTTGACCAACAACAACAACCCGTCTGTGTGCAGGTAGGGCATTGATACGGAGAAATACTTGTTTGATACTCGTCTGGTGTGCAATTGCAAATTGAGCATTTCATATAGCTATCGTAATGAATGTTAGAACATCTATTAAAAAATTTAGGTTGAATCAAAACCTTTTACCTTACATTATTGTTAGATAAACATTAACTGGGGTGATGTTATGAACACCAATAAGTGTAGTCATTGGGCTTGCAATAAAGCAGATAATACATGCGTAGGCTGTGGTGCTATAATTTGCCCGATATGTCTAAAAGAACCGGTAAATTGCAAATGTGAAAATAAAGATTTTTGTTGCGCATCATGAATTACAATTAGTATATCGTTATTTAGAGTGGATGCTCACCTTTTTTCTTATATTATTGAGCAAGATTTGGGATAAGGTTAATTCTAATGACTCAGCGTTCTTCGGAGAAGACCCCAGTGAATTTGCTCAAAGTCTGACATAAGAAATTGCATGGAGTGTGTTCAAAAAATAAATCTTCAGCTTTTAAACCATGAACCTTGATCGCATGATCTGCACCTTTGCTCAAGATTTCATCTTCTGTTTCACCCTCAATTACGTAATCGCAATCCAGTCCTGTTTCACGGCAAGAAAGGCTTAACAATTCAGTATGCATATACTACGCCACATAAAGTATTAAGTTTTCTAATTCAAATATCCTGCAAAACTACAAAATCTGGGTGACAGATTGACCTTTGAAGGTTTATTTAAGATGTTTGGATAGCTTATGTGCTTTGAAGCTATTATCATTAAACGTCGGACTTCCACGCCAAGTGAGATTCCAGGATGAACTTGTAACTACAGGAATCTTTAAGGAACCCGTACGTGGTCGTATAAGACTACAGAAACTTAATCTCGACGGAGATAAGCAGGCTGACTTGACGGTACATGGTGGTGTCGACAAGGCCATCTATGCCTATGCAAGTGAACATTATAGTTACTGGCAAAAGGAACTCCATGGTATGTCCTTGCCTTGGGGTATGTTTGGTGAAAATTTTACTACACAAGGAATGTTTGAAGAAATGGTTAACATTGGTGATCAATTCCAGGTTGGAACAGCAAAAGTCGTGGCAACCCAGCCTAGGATGCCTTGTTATAAACTTGGAGTAAAATTTGGAAGAATGGACATAATTAAAAGATTTTTAGCAAGTGGTCTTACAGGTGTCTATTTCAAGGTAATGAAGGAGGGAGAGCTAGAACAAGGTGACGAAATTAAACT
>VBPR01000221.1 GCA_005877345.1 Nitrososphaerota archaeon | reverse complement strand
TTTTATAATAAAACTTACGTACTTGTCATAATGTATAAAAATTTCCAGTTAATTTAATATAACTACTTAAATTAGTAACATGTATAATTCTTATGCTGAAGATAAAGTGCAAGGATTGCGATAAACGTTTTCCTGCATCCTATCAACAAGACAGAGTCTCATTTGGAGCAACAAATTTTACAGAACAACTGGAAAAGTGTCCAAATTGCGGTAACGTTAGGCCATATTTTAAAGTGAATTATTTCTTTGAAGAATCTTGAGTGACTAAATTACTTTTTCTGAGCCCAATAGCGGTAATTGGACGGTGATTCTCCTATAGCTGCCCAATCAAATTCATGAGTCGTATCTGCTCTTCTTCAACTGTACTTGTTGTAGGAACTAGAGAGACCATCAGCTCATCTAGACCTGCTGCCATGAGGTCAGTGAATCGTGCCGACACTGTTGCCTCGTTTCCAGATATTACCAAATTATCTACAAGAGCATCAGGTATGGCCTGGTCGGATATCAATTGAAATCCTGCATTAGAGAACATATTAGCATAAAAAGGTATTTTCGCGTAGAAATCAAGTAGTCGATGACCTGCTAACAGTATGGAATTCCTATCCTCGCTTAGTGCGACTGGAACGTGTGCCACTAATGGGGGCGCTCCTCTTCGTGCAGCAGCCGCTGATGTGCGTAGGGTTGGGATTCCAGTACTTAACAAATATCGAACAGGACATACCCAGGAAAGGGCTCCATCAGCAATTTGTCCTGCTAAATGAAACGCCTTCTCTCCCAGAGTTGAAATAAGCACAGGAATCTGTGGCGTATAGGGTAACGTGGCTACAACATTATAGAAGTATCCGTGATAATTGACCTTCCCTTGCCAGAGTGCAGCACGCAATATTTCTACGTATTCGCGCAAGTGGGTTAATGGCTTCCTCTGCTGTAGGCCATACATGTCTTCTATGATAAAGCGGTGGCTCGGGCCTATTCCAAGGCGCAATCGCCCAGGTGCGATATCATAAAAAGCCAGAGCCTGCTGTGCTAGGACAAGGGGATGACGCGGATAGGTTGGTACAATCGACGTTCCTAAGCGCACTGTAGAAGTTTTTATCGCTGCGGCTGCAAATGTTGTCAACACATCTGGCCAATTAGGTGGTTGTACCATCCATATTTGGCGTACTCCAGCAGCTTCTGCAGCAACAATAGTTTTGACTGCAGCGGCGGCATTACTACCATCCACGATGAGTCCGACAAATTCTCGAGTTGGCTGCCGACTTGCGAAAACTTGCGAGCCAGAATTTTTTGCCATATTTTCACCGCTTATTAGAAAATCAGAGTTAGTAATTAACTATTCAGGAACAGTATTAACAGCAGCCCCAATCCTGTCATTAAAAGTATCATCTAATTACAAACGTGTGGCCTGTGGTAGACAGATAGAACCGAAAATGATATCCACCACTTACACCGCTCAAAATTCTTAATGGATTTTTATATAGCCACCAATTGTTTTTATGGGTTATTTCTGAACGCTACGATTATCGGGTCGGAAAATTATGTCAAAATTGATTCACAAACCTCCGGGCCCAAGATTTGTGTCAATAACGCTTCACGAAACTCCACGCCTGAATCAACGAACTTAAGAGGAAAACTATAAAGCTCAGTAGTTCACGCCTACATTAGAATCCTAATTTTAGAACCGATAACGTCGTGGGTACCGACGAGTTCAAAAAATAGAATTTTAGCATTATCAGTCCCACTGAATCCGTGTTGCTGATTGTATTCAGAGAAAACCTTAAAGCTTAGGAGTTCATAACTATACCAGAATCCATTTTTAGAACCGATAACGTCGTGGGTACCGAAGGCTCAAGACCAGCGAACAGAATATTTTTTTGTTACTAAATTTAAAAATTCTTATTTTGCATGTATGAAAGAAATCAATTTTTATCGCCACGTGGTGCAAAGAGATGAATTCATAACTAGCTCGAAGATTAAGAAACGGCCGCCTAAATATCTCATTCAAGAACCTTAATCTTCATATTATGTAAAGCTCAATGCTCAGTATTTGCTACTAATCCTGAGATCGTGGCCGGTTTTTATATACGCTTTATCAATATCAGTCGAATCAATACTTATCGAACCGCTAACCACAACCCTTAGTATACCCCCTATAGTTATATCGGCAGTAAGCATAACCGTAGCTGGAATATTGTTACTTCTTACATCTACCTTACTCTATAGAAGAAATAAAATAACGACTGTTGCATCAACAAGCAGTTTAATATTTTCAAAATCTAAGAGAAATCTACTTTATGCGTCTGTATCTCTAGCAGTTGGAATACTCACTTGGTATGATTCCATAAGTAGAGTTGGTGCCTCGAAGGAAGTGCTTCTTGCTGGTCCACTAGAAATCATTCTCATTGTCATTCTCGCTTATATATTTCTGCGAGAAAAATTAGATAAAACACAAGTTATTGGTATAGGAGTGACGATCATTGGATTTTTTTTGGCTATCATAAGTGATATTAGTTATAATAATTCAGATTTTTTCTTCTCATTGAATCATTACTCAGTGGTTACCTTCGGAGATATCGAGGCGATAATATCCTCATTAGGATTTGCAATAGGGGTTCTTTTCTTAACTAAATTAGTTTCAATTCATTCGCCGCTTGAAGTAGCAGGTGCTTCGTTATTTGTTTCTGGATTAATGTTGATAGGTTTATTAATTGTGTTTGTTTCTATTTTTCAGCAGCAGGTCTCTCCATATATACAAGTTTCTATGTTGGTATCCCCTGTGGTAATTATAGCCTTATCTCTTTTCGCATGGCTTCCCTTTGTAGGTGCTTTATTTTATTCTATCGGTCTTAGTAGATTAGGGGCGGCACTCACGGGAACAATAGGGTCATCTAGTATTTTTTTGACTTTGGTATTGCAACTGGCTTTAAATGAAAGCGGCGTTTTGTATTCAAACTTGCCCCAAAATATTCTTCTCGCGGGACTGGGAAGTATGATTGGATTTATCGGAATATTCATAATACATATGCATGATCACGCTTATTGCTTCTGGAAGAGAACGAATAATTGAGGAAATGGTCTTATCTCGCAAACTTGGATAATTGCTTTGTTATATCGATGATATTAGATACATTATCGTAAATCGGAACGAAATTGTATCCAAATACTATATGATCAACTTCCATCTTCTTTATTTTTTGAATGTCATCTCCAATCTGTCCTATCGTGTCCGTCAAAGGAAACCTTTGGCCCTGACCGACTGACTCGAATCCGTTACGTTAGGATAGACTAACAATATTACGCGAAATTTATTTGGATCTTTGTTTGCTTTCTTTGTCAAATCTTTAAATAACTTTTCGCTTTATTTACATCTAATTAAATTCTAATTTTAGAATTCCTAATTAAGTTCCGACTTAATATTCAGTCGTATCCCGACGGGCCGGTTCCGACAATATTAAATTATGTTCAATTCCTATATTTGTGAAAACTAACGTTACTGGAATAAATACACCAAAATTGCAAGTCCGATTATCAAAGTGGCGGCACTTAATGATAATGATAAGATCATATATTTCTGAAAGTCAAAACATAAACTAGTCACTCTTATCATTCTTTCTTCTTCCTTCTTTCTTCTAATTCATTAGCTAATATTACTCTGAAATCCTTCAGTATGGTAGGAAATATCAGACAATCTGCCAAGGATTTTTTAATCCACAAATCACTCATTGATTTTACTACGTTGGTCATATTACTAATCATCTTATCTCTCTTTTCTTCATAACGATATGCATTGTCATCCAACATATCCATTATGAGTTTTCTTCTTAACCTAAAATCTTGGTAATCTTTATCTTCTATTTCAGGCGGTTGAATTGCTGGACCATAACGATGTTCTTCTGTAACTTCATCATCACTCATTTCTTATCACTTACTTATCTCCATAGGGGATACTAGTATTTTTTCCTTTTCACACTTTTGTTTAGTTTCTAAATATGTTGCAATTGGTTCATTGATTGCTGTATTTCTGTCATTAGTATAAACACGTACTGAGATTCTAACACCTTTAGCAGTTTCTTCTAACTTCAAGGAATGTGAATTTGAGATCAAGAAAGTAAAGCAAGCATAATTATACCTAATTGTATTATAATTATGCTATGACAAGGGGACTATCGGTACCGGAGAAGTTGATCCCCATTGGAGTAATAAAGTAAACCACTAATGAAAAAACCAAAACCAACTATAACGCCAATTATTATTTCAGACGATAATTTAGAATTCTTAAAGAAAAAATTAGATGATCCAAACTTATCACAATATCTGAAAAGACGTTTTATTAGAGAAATAATGGGCAGTACCTGTTTCATATGTCGAGAAATGCCTACAAAGATAGCAAGTTATGATATGGATGGTATTTCATTGGTTGAAAGATATTGTGACAAATGCTTTAAAATTGAAAGCGAATAAAAAATTTTAATATACGATAAATTAAAGGCTTACTTTCTCATTATATTTAACGAGAATAATAAGATGGAGGCTAAATACGATTTGTGCGTTGTAGTCATATTAGAGATCATCATCAGTATTATTTGACTGGAGAAGAAACTGCACATTCTTGTAGGAGGTGTGTCTGTCTAGAATTTAGAAAAGTGTAATCACTGTGTTATGCAGGGAACACTTAATTTTTGTAAATACCTATTGTTTTTGTGACTCGTAGGTGTGTAATTGTATATTTACTTCTGCACGTCAACACTAAAAAAGTATGTCGAGCATGTTAAATTCAATGTCAGACGAAAGTCAAGAACTATTCCAATCTATCGGTAGGCGAGGTAATAAATGTACATAGAGATGCTAGAAAAAGGTAACAATCAGGTTGAGATTATGTACCTGTCGACAAGTAGTGGCAAAATTCGTTTTCGATACGATGGTAGGGAAGGAAATTGGTACGATTTCAAAGGTGACGCTAGATTTAAGACGGATTATTTCTTAGAAAAGGGTTGGAAACGGAAGAAATCGCAAACAATAATAAACGAATAAAATTATTATCAACTTGCTTTATTGTATTTATAGAATTTACAATTTGCAATAATGATCATAGAAATTCTAATTATGTTCCGCTACAAATATTCAACCGTATCCCGACAGTTTAACCTGTGGCGTTCATTAATGGCCCAAGTTCTAGGTGTGTACACTCGGCAACTACTTTGTTATTAGTGAGGGTGTGCACCTGTGTTGACTAGAGCAGCAGCCCATCCGTTAGCGTTCTTAGCACTGATAGTTGGATGAACATCTTTACCACCACCGGTAGCAAATCCACCCCCTGTTAAAACATCGTCTGCGTTACATTGTATGATGCCCCACGGTTGTGAATAAGGCGTAAGAGCAAATAACATTTCTCTTTGAAGCACTACTAGTTTTACTGCATTTGGATTTAACTTCTCTTTTATTACTGCACCATTTGCTATGTCTGATGTCATTACCTCACCATCCTTTATCTTTGAACTTGTTATTGCGTTATCTAAAATGCTATCAGCACCTACCGTGGGTGGCGCGTAAGCCGGAACAACAAATAAGAGACTGAAGATGAAGCCAACTACGAATGCGCCTACGAAAACCCAAAACCAGATTATCTTTTTTTCAGAATGAGTGGTGATTGTCCTAGCCTTTTTTTTCGAGTTTTGATTTTGATCCTTTGAATGGCGGTCTGTCGGTTTCCCCCGGAAGACATGTTTACAAATTAACTTTCATCGTATTAAACTCGACTTTTTACACAACACCCAGCACACTAAAAAGCAAGTAAGAGTCGAAGACGAGTATTAGTCCTACAAATATCATGGCAAGCAATGTGGTAATCTTTTTGTTCACGAACTCGCCCATCAATTTTTTATCTCTTGTTGCAATTACAAGGGGAATCATAGGAATTGGTATCATGATACTCAGCACAACTTGGCTGTAGACAAGAATATTCAAAGGATCTAGACCTAGCAGTATCGCGATGGTCGTTGGAATGACATTGATAAATCTTGTTACAAATCGCCTGAGCCATAGGTTTACCCTTTTTCCTAAAAGACCCTCCATGATAGCCTGACCTGCAAGCGTACCGACTACAGAAGATGCAATACCTGAAGAAAGAAGAGTAAGCAAGAAAACAATACCTGCTGTAGCTCCAAATAATGGTATCAAAGTCTTGTAAGCCTCAGATATTGAAGCCACTCCTGGATTATGGGGATTGAATGCTGTGGCAGCCATTATCATTATAGCTGCATTTACCATTCCCGCGATAGTTAGCAGAATTATATTTTCCACAAGATGCAATTTCCGTATTCGTCTTCTTTCTTCCAGTGGTTTCTCTTGTACTTTATTTTTTGTAAGCCAAGAATGGACAAAAAGTGCATGCGGCATCACGGTAGCTCCAATTATGCCTACAGCAAGAACAAGAGCGTTACTAGTCGGAAGAGACGGTACAAAGGAATGATATAATATACTAGACAGATCGGGCTTGGTAATGAAAATTTCGTAGAAATATCCAAAACCTATTATCGATACAAAAATCACAAAGAGTCGCTCTATTATATAAAATCTGCTCTGAGTTGCTAGCGTAAATTGAGGGCAATCACAGTGCCCAAGTATTCAGCCAAGTCGGTAGCTGCTGCCGCCGCCTCGGCACCCAGCCAATATGGTATAATATATTTTTTTTTCTTTAGTTTCTCCCGTATTATTTCTGGTAACGATAAGCGCGTCGCTATACCGAGTTTCCCAGACAAGTACTGGAGCAGCATCGCCATCCCACTAGAAAGCCATACCACCCACAGGAGGTTGTAATTGAGTAATGCGCCCGCCTGAATATCTGTGCCATAATTACCAGGATCCATATAGGCCATGCTCACAAGAAGTGCAGGACCTGTGTAAAGAAGAAGTCTCTGTATTGATTTTTTCCTCTGGCTAAGAAGTTTTGAAAAAAACATCGTAACTAGAATTTATAAAATTACGATATTATATTTAAATTAGTAACTGAGTCGAGGACGACATCAAACTTAAGTTGTGTTCTTATGGAAGTAACTATCATTACTAGTATTTATATAAGATCATTGCATTATTCCTAAAGTAATCGTGGTAAAGGATCATTCTCACTTTGATCATGGAATTTCAAACGATACAAATAAGAAAGGATTTTCCCATAATTTAGAAAACGTTAATGCATATAGAGAAAAGCGAACAGTTGCTCTAGCGTCTGTGATCGCATCAGTAGGTTTAGCGGCAACAAAATTTGTAATCGGATATTCCACAAACAGCCTAGGGATCTTTTCAGAAGCAATGCACTCCGGCCTTGATGTAATAGCAGCTTTAATGACCCTTTATGCGATAAGAATTGTAATAAGACCCCCAGATGCAAGATTTACTTACGGCTATGCTAAGATTGAGAGCTTTTCCAGCCTCATTGAGATAATACTCCTTTTTAGTGTTGCAGGATGGATTTTTTACGAAGGTTTAGATCGTATTTTTTTTAAATACACTGAACCGGAAATTACAATATTCTCATTTGCAATAATGACTACATCTATAATGATAGATTTGTGGCGTTCCAGAGTATTGTACAGGACTGCAAGAAGATTTGGAAGCCAAGCACTGGAAGCGGATGCACTTCACTTTACAGCAGACATGTTTTCATCTTCGATAGTTATTGTCGGATTGGCTCTTGTATTTATTTTTCATATTCCAAATGCTGATGCTTTTGCTGCGCTCATAATTGCGGCTATCATCATTTATACAAGTTTAGGGCTTGGAAGGAGAACCATCGATGTTTTACTCGACAAAGCCCCTAAAGGGATGAATCATGTTCTCTTAGAGTCTATATCAGGATTAGATGGAGTATCAAAGGCGCACGATATTCGCATTAGGAACATGGGATCTGCAATGTCTGTAGATTTACATGTTGAGGTTCCGCGGACATCAACACATGATAGGGCCCATAGGGTTGCCACAAACGTTGAAAATAGAATAAGAGAAGTCATACCAAATTGTGACGTATTGGTTCACGTTGATGCAATAGAAACGTCTAGAGAAACACTGACTGATAAAATTAGATTAATTGCAGCAGAAACGGATGGGATAAAGAATGTCCATTCGATATACCTCTCAAGGATTATTGAACCTCATTCGAATGAAAGCTCAGGGCATGAAGCAATTTCAATGAAAACGGGAACGTCAGATTCATTGACCCATCATGAATTCAATGCAAATGAATCTTCACTCCATCTTCATTTGTATCTTGACCTTCAAGTTAATAGAAATCTAGATTTAAAAACCGCTCATGAAATTACGGAATCATTTGAGCAAAGAATCAAAGCGGAAATACCTAGAGTGAAAGATATTACAACTCACATTGAAATCGAAAGTACCGAAGAGGCGGATGTAATCGGAATAGAGAAAAAAGCAAGTAGATCCTATACAGAGAAGATTCGTAATTTATCTATGCGGATAAATGGGGTGATCGATTCCAAAAACATTGGAATTATCGAAGTTAATAATGAGCAACACATCACACTTACGATAGTCATAAAGTCCAAAGACGGCAAGGATGTTATTTCGATAATTATAACAAAGGAGACCGGGGCTTCACGAGTCGTTGTACATTCAGAACCTCTTTAAAACCTGTTGCAGGTTTTGTATATTTAGTAACGCTCAAGCCTATTAGGCAAATGACATTATGATTCTGGAAAATGTCTTAAATTGCCTTTCTTCATCTATCAGAAATTACATTCAGAGCTGAACTACATTCATTCCGGCCTATATTGATTTCATTGCTTTTATGTGGATTTCTCAAATAATATTGAATATGCTCAAATTGAAATTCTGATAAGTTCCACTTAACGCTCGTATTCCGACGGCGCAGCATAAGTTTTTAAGATTATTTTTATGAACAAATACCTATTCTGACTCGCTACAAATCCCAAGAACATCAATTTTTTTGATTAAATGTGGAGAAATCACAAACCACTAGGATTCTTGGACAGCTGGGAATATCCTTAATGTAATATTCAAGTGAGCATTTATAGTCCTCTATCTTATTTGCCTTCAAATTCAGCTGTGAATGAAGGTTATCTCTATAACTTTCCAAAACACGAATTTGGCTAATAAGCATTGTGTGAATATTACGAAGTTGAGGCAATCTGTTCCCATACATTACTGCATTACTGCATCTGAAACCTGTCCTGGATTCATGCCAAGCCTATTCATAGAATTAAAAAGTTTCAAGAACGGGACTATATTGCCATTTACTTGTTCGTATGCTTGATTAAATCGGTCTAGTCCAATTAATTGATGAAATCTTTTCTGTATTATAAGTGCAGAATCAATCGCGAGGTCTAATTCTATTGCTATATCCAGAAGTTTCTTGCCTTCCTTAAACAACTTTAGGCCTGAGTTTCTTTACTCGTTTGGCTAGGCTGTATTGAGTTGTTGTCATCTGTAGTACCGAAAATTTTCTTTTTGACACTAGATATGTTATTTGGTGATACATGGCAATCCTTCATAATTTGCGGGTGACTGTAACCTCGCTCAAGCATATCAACAATATTTCATTCTTTTTCCTGTGGCGTTACATCAAATACATTTATCATTAGATATGATGATGGAAACTGATTGATAGATCTTTCTATTTTGTTTGTTACTCGCTTGTGCGCGTACTAGGTGTAGCGCTACCCCTACTACATGTACTGATCTCTCTGCTTTGTTCTACTACGTGTACTGTTCTGTCTGCTACGCTCTAGTACATACTACTACAACCTGAATTTGCAAAATATTGACAGCAGTGTGCTATAAGTCACATAAGTCCAATTTATTTTTCAGATTATTTCTTGTGGCTTGAATTTGCCCCATAAAGTTAACTTCCTACGTCCATTTATGGACATAGAAATCAGTAGGTTCCCTTGAGTTAACAATCTGACCAGTTATTCGTACGGAAACTAGCCAAAGTGGTAACATTAATCTCTTATAGAATCAAAATATTATTAACAGTACAAAAAATAAATACTCATACTCATATAACTATGAAGTTATTTAATTAAGTACAGAACTTCATTTTCCCTGATTGCATTAGCGACCCGACGTGACGTGATTATACATAGTTATGCTATTCGATTCCTTCATATAACTTGGCGCCGCGATGCAGCCTAAAAGCTATTTCAAACATCTGACCCTGACGGCGAACTGTGGGGGAATGTGCGGCTAAATAGCGCGCAGCGGCGACCAGAATCGAAGATTGATCAAGGAGGGATACTTTTGTTTGAAGCATGGACTTCCATTGCCCGAATGCCGCTTCGATCATCTGAATAGAGTGGAAATTTCTATCTTCTCTTAACAGGGCGTTACCCAGTACAGCGAGGAGTCGCTCTTGATCTCCTCCTGAAGTAACATACCTTGTTACTAGTTCAGACGCATCGCTCACTTGCTGTCGTTTGTCTAGGACCTCTAGGAATTTCTTCGCGAAAATATCAGGCTCTTCAGTATTCTCCTGTGCTGCAGATGTTGGGATGGAAGAAGGAGGGACGTTAAGAAAACGAATAAGGTACACACTCATAGCTACGTCAAACACTGCACGCAAAAGTTCGACTGAAGAAAGTCTATGCAGACTCCGTTGTACTGCGTGCGAAAAGGTATACGTATGGAGAGCAGAATCCCAATCAGAAAATTCATTTGAAGTTCCAAAGTATACTATGCGCAAGACTGAGGCATACTCTACACACAGTGCTAGTTCCTGTTCTGTGGCACCATTACGGATTGCATTCAGAAGTATGTCTGCTATTAGGTCAGGCTTGTCTCCAAGAAGCGTATCAACAAATGATTTGTCAACCTTCCAACTTCCTCTTTTTTTCCTGCCTAATTCTAAGGAGCTGGGGATTTCTTTGAATGATCTATCCAGTATTTTTGAGAGGTCTACAGGATGCCGCCAAGAGCTTCTCTCCTCCATTCGAGTTGCTCTGGCATATAGAGGCACCAGACTAGACAAAATTCCTTCTGCCATATCCCATCCTACAACTTCGAGCACTTCAAATGCCTTGTTTGTAAAATCAAGAATATGACCCCCATCCAAATATCGGTGATCAGTTGCAGCTGAAAAAAGTATATCAGCTATTTCCAAAGGATCTGGCTTTGGCTTTGCCTGAATAGCTGAAACCAAACAGCGTTCTGCACCATCAGAATCACGAACTTCTATAAAATGACGAAACCACCCCTTCAAAGTTACTACGTCAGGTGCCATATCTGGAAGTCCTTTTACTGCAAAACGTGGTGCTACACCATCACAGTCTTGAGCCACAGCTGATAAACCATGAAAGAGGGCCCGTGATCTATCTTCAGAGGATAAGATTGGCAGGAGGTTGACCATGCATACAAGAATGGTAAGTCCTTGTCCCCAGCCATCCTGCCGGTAAGTAATTCCATGTTTTATTCCTATTCTTATGAGCTCTGCCGGTTCTATACCGGAAGATAACAATGCTATGACTGATTTAGCAATCAACAAACCATTATTCTGTTCCAAGCCTTCCTGCAACCTCTGTTTATGCAGTTCCCCTACGTCCTTGTGCTCTTCAATCTTGACCCAAACCTTCCCATTCTGAACTTGTGTAGGAAAAGCTGGCACGTCACCAGCCCATAAATCAAACGTACCGCCACTTTTCAGATCGAATCTGGCGTGGTGCCAGTCACAAGTGAGTATACCATCCTTAGTAGTGCCGCGGCTCAGAGGGAACCCCATATGAGGACAACGGTTATCTAATGCATACGCGCGTCCTTCATGATAGAAGATTACTAGATCGTACCCATTAACATTAAAAGACATACAACCTTTTTTCTTCAGCTCTTCAAGAGTTGAAACGTAGATTCGTGCAGGTTCTTCTGTCAAGAGAAATTATTATACGAGCTCATTCTTATATTATTTACAACGACCTGGTGTCACCAACATACCGATCAGTAAACATCAGATCCTCTGACCTCTTTAGGATAGAGAATGGTATTATAATCGAAGACTGGGAGGTAGTAGATCAATTGATTTTACTGCAACAAACATTGCAAACGTTAACGCTACCATGAGATACTATTGAAAGAGCAATAGGCAATCATCGAACTTATGAACTCGACGGTGTTTGAAGATGGTTTCTCCCTTCCGACCTTGGTTACAAATGTCCAATGTTGAATGAATTAATACCGAGCTTGAGCAGTAGGGTTCCTAAATTATAATTGTAGCTTTATCAGTCCCACCGAACCCGATACCAAATTAATTCTATGAGTAAGCCTGAAAATTCAGCATTTGATTCTATATTTGGATCCGACTTGTTAACAATTCCCATCCCGACAGGTACCATTCAGCTAAACGGAACCTATGGTATATTGAAGAAAATTATTAATAAACCACTAGAACTTGAATCGGATACATACACTGTTTAAATGTTCAAGTCTCCCGGAAGTCATAGATTAAATTTAATATTATCGAAAAATCATATCTGAAAATAATGAATGATATTGAGCAAAAGATTTCTGAAATCAATGGTCAAAAGATAGCCGAAGGGATGGATGAGAAAGGATATATTTTGTTATCACAATTCTTACCTGTAAAATACTGTAAAGAACTTATCAGCAAATATGGTAATGAGGATCTTTATCGTAAGATTATTACTATGGAAAAATATCGTTTTGGTTTAGGAGAATATAAATATTTCAAGTATCCCTTGCCAAATTTAATTCATATTATAAGAAAAGGTGTATATCCTATACTTGCTCCTATCGCAAACAATTGGATGCGACTCCTAAACCTAAAAAGACAATTTCCTAATGAGTTTGAAAGACTTCAAAAGCTATGCCATGATAACAATCAAACTGAATGCACAGTTCTTATTCTTAAGTATGGCAAGGGAGGATTTAATACGCTACATCACGATTTATACGGAAATATTTTTTTTCCCATGCAGCTCGTACTCTTCCTTAACCAACCGGATGAAGACTATTCTGGAGGAGAATTTGTATTAACGCAGCAAAATCCTAGGTCACAATCAAGAGCCATAGTACTTAGACCGCGTATGGGAGATATGCTCATTCTTACTACAAATTTCAGACCCATGAAAGGTAACAAAGGTTATTATCAAGTGCAAATGAGGCATGGTATAAGTGAGGTTTGTGATGGAGAACGACACACACTAGGAATTATTTTTCATGATGCCCTACGTTAGTATCTGGATTATCAAATCTTTTCTGGTGAGATATAGTTACCTGTATCCAGCCAGCTCTTATATTAACTGGAAACGTCATAGATATCATTATGGGTTTATGCTAATTTGTCTTTCTAGTAGCATTCGTCTCGATTTAGGTCAAATATTTCAGACATTCAGTTATTTTTAAATCAATAAAACTATAGCATAATTTCTAATGGATGAAGAAAATGGCGTAGAACAAACTATAGAGGCTAGTAATTTGAGATTCTATAAAGCATTTGAAAGCCTCTCAATAGAAAAAATGGAAGAGGTCTGGAAACATAGCAATGATGTTATCTGTATACATCCTGGTTGGGAGATGTTTAGCAGCTGGACAGCAATAAGGGAAAGTTGGGTGAGGATATTTGAAAATACTAAGATGATAAGATTCCTTGTCACTAACATAAAGATAAAAGCATTTGAAAAGATAGCAGTAGTCATTTGTTTAGAAAATATTGATTCTAATATAGAAGATGGAAATAGTATTAGAATGGGTGTAATTGCTACGAATATCTTTGAAAAACAAAATGTCAACAGCAACAAATACGATAATCAATGGCTAATGATACATCACCAGGGTTCTTCAGTAGCAAACTACATGCCTCCTAATGTTTCTGCTTAATGGATGAATAAGACTGGATTCATGTTACTGCCGGAAAATGAGAAAAGTTTAAAGCTTTTCGGTTAGTAAATACACTCAGAATCCTAATTTTCGACCGATAGTGTCGTGGGTACCGACGGCCTCAGACCTCCCAATTTATTCTGACTATTAGTATCGATTTTCGTTACTGATTAATGGGAAGAGAAGTTTGACGAGATTATACTGGTTCAATGAATAAAAAGTAATTAATTTGATCACGTATTTATAGCGATAATATTTGTCTTAACTGGATCTCCCCTTACATCAAAAAGGCCCATCCATCCCAGATCCGTATACTCTGTCTGATGTGCATGGAACACATAAGTTCCAGGATAATCATATTTAAATTCCATTATTCCTCTATCTCCCTGTGACATGGTAACTATGTCAGTATTGTAATCTGATGTTTCATCTGTGCCAGCAGTATAGTAATCAAACATTGTACCATGTATATGGAATGAATTGACCAAGTCAAATTCCAGCATGTTAACAATGTATATACGGTATAATTTCCCTGTTTGTAACATGATTGGATGCTTCACATAATCGAAGGCCTTTCCATTAACTGAGTAAATCTCATTATCTCTTTCCTTGTCTTGAGGACTTTCAATCTTTTTCTGTTTGATAGAAGGTAGAGAAGTAAGAGACATTTGTGTCATGTTAGAGCCAGTATCATTTTGTTGATTTATCGGAAATTGTGAAGCAGGAGGAAGTGAGGTATGTCCTTCTTGTTCATAATTCATGTCATAACCATTCAGGATCATGGCCATTTCTGTCATATGTGGCCTAGGTTCTTTAGGATCTATAATCATCATTCCATATAATCCCCTGTTTATAGAGTCGGCTACTGGGTCAACGTGACAGGAATATGGGTATACGCCATATGGTTGTGCAACAAATTCATAAGTGAAACTTCGACCAGGAGAAATGGCCCCTCCAGGATATCCCCCCATCGAAACACCATCAACCTTTGCATTATGAATAGATTGAACATGAAGTGAATGAGGATGTAGGTTATCGTTACTATTAATCACTCTAATTCGGACTAAATCACCTTCAGTAACTCTTATAGTTGGCCCGGGAATAGTGCCATTATATGTCCATCCGTCAAAGACATGCCCTTCGTACGAGATAGGTATCTTTTGATGTTCTTGAACAATAAGTGTAAACTGTCTTATTATCTTCCCGTTTGCATCTTTTGAGACATGACCACAGTTAAAGTAAGTCAGGTATTCAATTGAACTAGGTTTCTTACTCGCCTCACTAGTACAATTCTTGACCATATCATATTTCCCTGGAGAAATTTGTTTAGGTTGTGTTACTGTCTCACTATATGTCGGTTGTAGTTGATTGAGTAATGAAAGGCTTATATATACCAAAACAAAAATGCTCGAAAAAATTATGCTAGAGCAAACTAAGGAAAGACAGACATGATGCCGATTTTTCTCCATATTTTATTTGTCTTAATATTTGTAGAAAGTTAATTAAGAAAGTAAATAAAAGTAAATAAGCCGTAAAAATTTAGTTAACTTTTTTGTAATATTTTCAAATACCAAATCTTTTTCTGAAATAAAGACCATTATTTATTTAGTTTATAGCCGTTTTTACGTATTAAGCATTATACATATATTTTTATAGTTGAGGGTAACATTTTGTAAACTGATTTCATGTTACTCTATTGAAGTAATTTGATATCATAATTTGATTTCAAGTTTGCATATAAAAAAGTACTTAATGCAGGGTGAATCGATTTAATTGTATTTTCATATTCCTCCGGATGGACCCGGATTGTTAACAATACGCATCCCGACGGGCCCGCAATAAAATTAGTTCTCTAATGGGATTCTAGGATAATAAGTAAGAGAAATATGAGCAATGAAAGCGCATATTATTCAGTGACTGGCAAGATAGTATTGATTTGCAACTGACAATATGGGTCCTGATATTAGCACTAAATCTATAATTACCTCTAAAAAGTATCCTAAGGCATTATTACTGATTCATTTTTCTTTATCAGGTGCCTTGAATAATGAGGCTCTCTTACCCCAGTCAAGGAACAATCCATATGCGTGGCGGCTTGCTATATTTCGTATTATGTCAGACAAGATTGCGATGATTTCTTCATTTGACATAAGGCTATTGTACAGGAGAGTCTCAGCCGTCAAAACCTGAATTAGCTCCTTCTGAGGTCTAGTCAAATTCAATTGCTCGAAGCTTCCAAACAAGTCCTTTGCCCAGCTGTTGACCTTAGGGTCTACAAAATCGATGGCCTTACCAAGATTCTCATCCGAAAACATGTTTCATTAAGTCTATAGACGTTAGAATAATAATGTTTATGTAAAGGACTAATCACGAACACATGATGATGTTGTTGGCTAGACACCTCTTTTAATTGTCGGACAACCTTGAACATGCCTATGTTTCGATAGATAACAGATAAAATAAGTAACTCGAATCTGGTGGTTAGAAATAAATAAAAATTATTACTTCTCTATAAGCGAAGCTGGAAAATAGCTATTTGGTTCACAAACCCCTCGTCCCACTGAATCCAGTTTACTAATGATAGAAGAAAAACTTAAAGCTTTGGATCCGAAAGCTTTGGATCCGAATTGTTAACAGCTTGGTTCCCGATGTTCTCATAAATAATGTTTCCTCTTATTATATCTAATAAGATTCTAGTTTTAGAAACTCTAATAATGTTCCGACTGAATATTCAGTCGTATCCCGATGTCTCCAAATCTTGTAGAATTAATTCTACCAAAAGAAAGGCATTTTTTAAAATAATCTCATTTAAATGCGTTAGATTATTATCGGTTTGCAATGTATAAACCAAAGATACTGGTGCTAGCACTTGCTGTTGCGATATCTTTAGTTTTATTTTCATTGGCACACATAAATTTGGCATTTGCACAGGAGAATGAGCAGACAGAGCCTTTTAGCGCAATGCTTTCAGGAGGAGAAGAAGTTCCTCCAGTAGATACTACTGCTACTGGTGTTGCATCATTTACTGTGGAAGGAGGAGAATCAATTAAATATGATGTGAACGTTACTGGCATGGATAAGGTTACTGCAGCACATATTCACAATGCACCCAAAGGTGAGAATGGAGAAGTCGTAGTTACCTTGTTAAAGGCCGATAGTCCGACTGGCCAAATATCAGGAAGTTTGACCAATGGAACTATCACAGCTTCTAACTTGGAAGGGCAGATGCAGGGAAGCCCTTTCCGTGACATAATTAGGGCCCTGGAACGTGGTGAAGCTTACGTGAATGTTCACACCGAGAAAAATCCTAACGGGGAAATACGAGGACAGATTAGTGCTGTAGAATAGAGGAATTATACCTACATTTTTTATTTGTTATTGGTTTTTTCAACGTTCTAGTCCAAATTCCGTATTTATTAAAGGTATAAATCAAGTCAAGTTTTAAACAAACGAGCAAACATGATACTTAGTTGCGGTATTATTTCAATAAACAAAGTCGTATTGAAACGGATACATGAAAAGCCGATGTTAACTTTTTTACGATTTTTACTACTCTTCATTACCAGAGTAAAAGCTAAATACCAAGTTAGTAGAACCCTACTACATGCAGGGTTCGAATCCCGATGAACCTTAGACGATTCGAAAACTTTAAAGCTTACTAATTCATTTTATAATTGAGAATCCCATTTTAGAACCGATAGCGTCGTGGGAACCGACGGGGTCATTAATCATTTGCTTAAAGTGTAATTCTCGTCGGATATTCAGTCATCCCTTGGACTTAAGGTATAATGTGTATACAAGGGTTCCTTGAGAAGATATCGCCTTTGTGACGGCAATTAAATAAGGCGGAGTACTCGTTCGTGAAGGAGAGATTATTGCACCATTCATCCTGTTATTATTATATTGTAGATCTTATAAAATATATCAAAAGAGACAAAAAGAATGAAAATATGAAGTAATAATGAAGAAATAGCCGAAATACGTATATCGCGCTATAGATTAGTCATTACTATTGCAGGAGACTCGGCTGGATAGTATTGATTTACAGATTATAAGGTTACTTGCTAGAGACTGTAGAACTTCTTATAAGAATATAGCTTTTGCTGTTGGGATAACACCAATTGCCACAAAGAAAAGGATTAACAAAATGGTATCAAATGGTGTAATACGAAGATTTGCAACAGTCATAAATCCTGTAATATTTGGATATGAGAAAGAATGCATTTTAATAGTAAAGAACATACATAAAACGATTGCAGAGCAAGAAATATTCAAAAAGATAAGCCTTTTGGGAGATATTTTCCTGTATATTAAAGAATTAGAAGCAGCGTCATTTGTATTATTTGTCAGGGATGAATCGGAAGGGAAGATAGGAATACTGACCGAATTACTAAAACCAGCAGAGGTAGATAGTATCTTCGGAAGTTACAGCCCGGTGAATGTAAGGATTCATAGCTCTGATTTGGAGATTATGAAATGTTTGTTATCAGATCCTAGAATGCGAGTTGAGGATATCGCTAAAGATACTTCCCTATCTACAAAGACTGTGGCAAGAAGGTTAGAAGTGATGAGAGAAAAACATATTCTGCAATTTACCATTTTAACTGACTTGTCTTCTATGAAATTGACAGGCTTCATTGAATTTGTAGTATTAATTCGCGTTCATGCCACTTATCATCAAAACCTGGTTCAAAGAATTTACAATGAAATGCAAGAATATTTGTTTCACCCACTTGATGATTTATTACTATATCCAATTAACTATTCATTTGGCCATCAAAGGGAACTAGTTGCTGCATCTTTCTGCTGTGCAAACATTTCTACTGTCAACTCAATACTAAGAAGATTAGAATCCTATGATGGAGTTAACAAGGTCGAGTCTATAATGGCAACTAGTGAAACGAGAATATATCAAGAATTGTTAAAAAGCAAGATTGACAAAAGAATAACTAGTCAAAAGTACTTGTCATCAGCAATAACTAAGAAAGACACGTAATATACTTTATTATTTTCATTTTTTGTGTTGGTATGCGTAGGTACTACTCAATCAATCAATTACTACTAAAACCCGCAAGAGAACCTCCAAAGATGTATAGGCCTTGTAATCTTTTTAGATTGTCTGATGTTTATAGCTGTACTGTAAGAAAGAGACAGAAATTACAAAAAAGTATACCAAAACCATACCTTGACTTACACCAAGCCTAAATCAACCCTTTCAGTTATATTATTGTACATATGGTGGACGTAGAGTCGCAAGAGAAAAACAAAGCACTTGTCATCAAAGCTTGGAATACACTTTTCAATCAGCGTGATTATGTAGCGGCTGAGCGCTATTGGTCGCCTAACTACATACAGCATAGTTCTTACATTGAGCCTGGTCGCGAGGGCCTGTTCAATTTCGTCAAGAGCCTCCCGCCAACACTCAAGTTTGAACCGGGAATAATTATGGCAGATGGAGATTTCGTAATCGTACACGGACGGTTTTCTGGCTTCGGCCAGCCTATGGCTTGGATTGTAGTTGACATACTTCGCATCAAGGACGGGGTTCTGGCCGAGCACTGGGATGTAGTTCAAGACGAGGTCACCCAGGAGCAGTCAAAGAGTCGCCTTCCAATGTTCGGGGACAACTTTCCGAATACTTCGGGGAGAACGACGTAGGAGTAAAAATTTGTGAATAGAATATGCGCTCAGTACAAGTTTCCAAGCCTAACGCGCCTTTAGAAATCGTAGAAAAAGAGATTCCAGAGCCTGGCGCGCGTCAGGTACGTATCAAAGTTCAAGCATGCGGCATTTGTCACAGCGACAGCGTTACGAAGGATGGATTATTACCCGGGATCAAATATCCAAAGGCTCCTGGACACGAAGTTGCCGGCATTATAGACAAACTAGGAAGCGAGGTCACCGAATGGAAGACTAGACAGCGAATCGGCGTGGGCTGGCATGGTGGCCATTGTGGTCGCTGCGAATATTGTAGACGGGGGGACTTTGTCTATTGTCAATTCGCCCAAGTACCCGGTATTTCCTACGACGGCGGCTATGCTGACTATATGATTGCACCAACAGAAGCAGTTGCATCTATCCCCGACGAGCTTTCAGCTACAGAGGCTGCTCCAATGATGTGTGCAGGAGTCACCACATACAACGCTCTTCGAAACAGTGGTGCACGTACAGGGGAAACCGTTGCAATATTCGGTGTTGGGGGGCTTGGACATCTAGGAATACAATTTGCTTCCAAGATGGGTTTTAAGACAATTGCTATTGGCAGAGGAAAGGATAAGGAGGAGATTGTGAAAAAGCTTGGCGCTAATCATTACATCAATAGCAAATCACAGAATCCTGCAGAAGAGCTTGTAAAGCTCGGAGGTGCCAAGATCATTCTCGGAACGGGCCCAGGTGGAAGGGCCACAAGCACAGTAATGGATGGTCTGGCTGTCAACGGCAAATTCATAATCATTGGTGCTTCTGATGAACCGCTTGAATTATATCCGAATTTTTACTTCTTTGGCCATAGATCAGCTGTGGGTTGGCTAGCCGGATCTGCTGTCGATGCAGAAGATACACTCTCTTTTGGCGTACTTTCTGGTGTTCGGCCCATGATAGAAGTCTTTCCCCTAGAACGCGCAGCAGAGGCGTATGATCGTATGATTGGCGGCAAAGCTAGGTTTAGATGTGTACTTACAACTGGTAACTAGATAGAACTGATATCCGAGTCTAAGTGGTATGAATCAGAAAAATTTGCAATTAAGTCTTAATTTTGGATCCAAAACGTTAACGATGCGATTCCCGACGGGCTCAAAAAATAATGTTCCCACTTATTTCCTTCGAATGTAATTCTAGTTTTAGAAATTTCACCTGGTTCCCACCGAATCCCGTAACAATTTGCAAGAGATAAAAATGAATATAGTATCAACCGTAATCAGAAGTAATGCAAGACAGTAGCAGCGGATATGCTTCGGTCAACGGACTCAAGATGTATTATGAAATCCATGGCAAAGGAGCACCACTGGTTTTAATTCATGGCGGAGGCTCTACAATCCAAACCTCATTTGGACGTGTGCTCCATTCCTTTGCAAAAGAAAGACAAGTTATTGCAGTTGAATTGCAGGGACATGGTCATACCCCTGATATAAACAGACCAGAAACTTTTGAACAAGATGCGGACGACGTTGCCGCGCTTCTCAAATATTTGAAAATTGAAAATGCCGACTTTTTTGGTTTCAGCAACGGTGGAAACACAACAATGCAAATTGCAATTCGGTATCCAAATTTAGTGCGAAAAATAATTTTGGGTTCAGCGTTCTTTAAAAGAGATGGAATGTATCCTCATTTTTGGGAATCTTTGAATCATTCAAGATTAAAAGACATGCCACAACTATTGAAAGATGCTTACAAAAAAGTAGCGCCTGATTCCAATGACTTGTCTAAAATGTATGAGAGGGATAAAAAAAGAATGGTTGAGTTTAAGGATTGGAAAGCAGAAGATATTCATTCTATTAATGCACCTGCACTCATCATAATTGGCGATGAAGATATGGTTCGTCCTGAACATGCAGTTGAAATGTTTCGACTGTTACCACATGCAAGACTTTCAATACTTCCTGGAATACATGGGGCATATATCGGTGAACTGACTACGGGAATGGAATGCAGCAAAATCCCTGACTTCACTGTTTCAATAATTGAAGAATTTCTAAACTAACCATTTTAGAACCGATAGCGTCACGGCTCATAAAATATCTTTACTCTTATTTACACCTAATTAAATTCTACTTTTTGAATTTCTCAGAGTTCTGATTGAATAATTAGTCATAGCCTCCATTCCCCAACTATATATATCCGTACATTGTTACTAAATTAGATACCTTCTGATTGGTTTAAAAATCATGGTCTGTTTATTTCTTTCGGCCTTCTATCTAGGAGTTTAGTTATCCCACCCTTTTCATCTTTGACCCACACTTGGGACATGCCTTCTGGTTATGTTGTTGACCGCAGCTCATGCAATAATACTTCAGAGGCTTGAATCCAAGCACAGAAGATGGCTGACCAAAAAATCCACCATATCGATTAATACCTGATCTAAGATATTGCCTAACAAACTGGATCATTATGAAAAATCCTAAAAAGGCAATAAATGACATAGGAAATGGCAGCAATAATGAGAGGCCAATACTTATTCCTAACTATATACCAAGCCACATTAATAAGTGGAGGATGTAAGATCTGTTAACTCGAGAAGGATCAGACATGGTCTATGCTCTGATAGATATATTTACGTCACTGTGTCACTTAAACAATTTGGATACCAGTATTCTGCTGACAACGATTAGAATATCTAAACAGAATGACATTAGGGATACCCAAAATTACTGTTCCGGTTGAATATTCAGTCGTATTCCGGAGGGGCATAATGGTGCTGTGCTGTTTCCAGACCTATAGTACATCGGTCGCTTCCGTTCTTCTGGTGAATACTTGGTTAACGGGGGGTGTGCTTTCTCGCAGTCACGTTGGCAAACAATACTGTAGAGACTTTTCAACTTACTGGATTGAGGGTTGGTTAATAAGCCGGACTCAGTTGACCTAAGAGATGGTAAGTAACAAAAGTGGGTTAAGAAAATTAAAACTACAGGTGCAAATGTCCGTAGACGGCTGCATTGCAGGCCCTAATGGTGAAATGGACTGGATGGTTGGGTTGCAGGATGACAAAATCAACAAATACGTAAACGAACTAACGGAATCCTTTGGTACCATTCTCTTGGGACGAAAAATGGCTGACGGCTTTATTTCTTACTGGTCGGACGTGATAAACAAACCTAATGACCCTTGGTATGCGCTTGGCAAAAAAATGATAGAAATCCCAAAAGTTGTTTTCACCAAAACATTGAAGAAATCAAAGTGGATAAACACTGACATAGCAACAGGTGATATTACACACGAAATCATGAAGTTAAAGCGCCAAGAAGGGAAAGACATGGTTGCTTATGGTGGTGCTTCATTTGATTCATCCTTAATTAAATTGGGACTAATTGATGAATTTCTTTTATTCATTAATCCTGTTGCAATTGGAAACGGCATGACTATATTTAAAGACTTGAATGAGATTCAAGAATTCAATTTGGTTAAATCAATAGCGTTTGACAGTGGGGAAGTATTACTTCACTATGAGACAAGGAAAGCCTGACAACTTAACGTCCATGTGACGCGACAGTTATGTTTTAGGTCATTATCACAAATTCTGTCAAATGATCAGAATCCTAATTTAGAACCGAAAGTGTCGCGGGTACCGACGAGTTAATTGGATTTTGTCTACTATTACCACCACCAATGCTAGGGCCTTTCTATTAAGAACTGAGTATAGGATTGGAAGCAATAAATGAGAAAATGCTTAAATTCCCAATACTTAAGTAACAATATTGTCAAAAACAGGATTTTTGATAATAGCTTTCCTTTTTATTCTAATTTTTTCACATTATGAATCCTTGTTCGCACAGAGCCCGTCGGAGGAAGGGAACGACAACCTTAGTAACACATCTACTACCAAAGATGTTCTCGTGTCAAAATTAAGCCTCAATTTTACCACAAATCCAGATGCTGTAAATGTCGGACAAAAATTCGACATCTATATTTTTTTAAGGAATTCAGGTCCGACTGAGCAAAAGATAGATTCAATAAATTTGATACCCCCATGGGTAATTACACGAACCACACAAGAACGACAAGAAATTAATTCGTTCAATGGTACTATAGTTGGTAATTCGGATAGGTTAGTCATAGAGCCAAATACGACGGAAGTTATAAGTCGAAAGGTTACGGTCCCACCTGATACCTTAGGTGGTGAGTATAATATAGCTGTTTTGATGTCGAGTTCATTACCCGATCAAGTCATTTCCACAACCATCAGTACAATGAAATTTGATTCTTTACCTTTAACCGGTAACATACCATTTTCAATCTTGTTTCTAGTAATTGCTGGTGCCATAACGTACTTCGTCTTTAACGTTGTAGGACACCGCACGGTAAAGGGAAATTATGTTGAGTGGGTTCTGTCAACCACTTCTATAGGTTTCGTTATATGGTACGTTCTCTATTATTTAATCCCTTCATCGTCTATATCGTCTCTTGAAATACTTTCGGATAACGTAAGTAGTGTAATAATCCTATTGGGAAGTGCGCTAGTCATTGGATTTGTTTCAGGCCTCATAAAAAGATATGTGGTGGACAAATTATTACAGGTTTATAGAGAAAACAAAGAAACTCGCACGCACAGACTAAATCTTTTAAGACAGGGATATACGGAGTTGCCACCACAGCAGGTCCTGGAGCTAGTTACTAAGGAACAAGCGATACTAATTAACCGTCGCCTAGGGCAAGGATATGCGCTAAAGGTTGCTGTTACAACATATGAGAATAATACTCCGAAATTGATTCGCGGAATGCTTAAACGAGTTTCGGCAGAAAATGGCATTGAATTATCTCCCAAATATATTTTCTATATGAGACAAAATGACAATGAAAACGCACAAAATAATTTTAATGCTATTAAAGACATCCTAACAAGTCCCTATAAGTATTCCTCATTAAACGAACCATCGTCTCTCAGTCCCCTTGCAATAGAGATGAAGGAAGATAAACTATACCTAACACATGTCATCAAATATTTAGAACAGAACAATATCCTCATTCAGAATCCTTTTTATCTCCTGAAGAATGACAGTTACTACAATAGTATCTCAAACGAAGTCAGAACAATTCTAACAAGAAATATTGCGAACCAGGCTGAATTTTTGAAAATATTGGATGGTATTGATTTCAGCAGATTAGTAAAGTATGTCGCTAATAACTATGATAGAAGGAACAAAAAGCCACGTACGTTCTATAAAGAGATTTTTATTAATAAAGACCTAGTAAAATTAGTCGAATTTATCAACTACGAAACCCGCATATCACTTTGTTTAGTGGAACAAAGATTAATTCTACCAGGGGCATCGAAGATAAAAGATATAAACTATATGTACGATAGAACTTAAAATTTCAGCTGCAACTCATGAGAGACTAACAACAGGCTAAATACCAAGTAGAAGAACCCTATTACATGCACGGTTCTAATCCCCACGGACGAACCTATGAAGGAAAACTTTAAAGCTAAGTCGTTCATAACTGTATTAGAATCCTATTTTAGAACCGATAGCGTCGCGGGTACCGACGGGCCCGTTTTGATAAATGTGATGACTCCAAACTATTGCTTTGTCGTTAATCTTAAGTAATGGAAAAAGAAAACCTTAAAGCTTAGCATTTCGTTCCTATAGTAGAATCTTGATTTGGAACCGATAACTTGACGGGTACCGACGGTTTCAAAGACCTGAATTCATTCTGTAAACAATTTGAGTCCGCTCTTTCCAAAACTTAAGTAAGGCTTACAAATCAGTAGTCAGCTTTAAGTTTGATAAATGAGTATGACTTCTTGACAAAGCATGTTAGGGGATCAAATTTCAGAATTGAAGGGAAAGGTTCAGGGACAGAGGGTTATAGATGTTAGGGGACCTACGTTAGAAACAACCGTGGAAGCCAAAGGCATGTATAAAGGAGTCGAAGTTAGTGAAACATTAACTTTTATTGGCAGTCCCATATCTGGAACAGTATTTCATGGGGAAGGCAAGGGAATAATTAGGACTGCTGGGGGTGAATTCGCAACATATGAAGGTAAAGGAATTGGAATAATTAAGACTTCAGGAGCTATAAGCTGGCGAGGATCACTATTCTTTAACACAATGTCAAATGGTGGAATAATTAAGACTTCAGGAGCTATAAGCTGGCGAGGATCACTATTCTTTAACACAATGTCAAATGGAGAACTGAAATTCCTTGGTAACTTAGTTGGAGTCTTTGAGGTTGACATTGACCATCAAGTAAATTTTCTGGCTTGGAATGCTTATCTAATAACATCACGAATTTCTTTCTGTGATCGTTGTGAGAGAGTCTTAATGCTTATTCCTTTTAATCGAGCCACTTCTCGTAATTCGTTTCCAAAGTCTGCGGCGAGCGATTTTTCACCCATTGTATTCTCTATCGGACTCTTGACCTTGTACACTGCAATTTCTAGCTTTGGAAGAATAGAGGCTGACAAATCTTTGACTGGGAGACGTGCATAGAATTCATAACTTGGTACCTCGATAAATAAATGGCCCTCCTGCCCTGGGACTCCTTCTGGATTTGGAAAAGACCGGTTAAAGCCAACGTCTGTTATCGATCCCATTGCAATCCGTTTCGAAGGTATAACTGCTTCATAAACTAGACTGCTTTCAATTTTGTTCTCCATTGTAAGGGGTCCATTTACCTTGTGCGCTTCGACCACTGACATATTCCCATCCTGTATAAGTAGACGTAAGCGAAGATAGCTTTCATCCTTTTGCCTTGAAGGCTTTTTTCGTGTTCCCTTAAATTCCTCTTGTTGAGGATATTCGACACTGGTTCCTTCAGTCGTATCTAACTCTTCTTGTGTTTTAATCGGAATAGGATTCATCACCTTCTTGCCCCGTCCACGTGAAGGAGGAGGCGGATCGAGTGGCATGCGGAGTATTTTTCCTCTAATACGGTTTGGGCGATCTAAAGCTTTGTCCATCTTTTCAAGAGATGGATTCTCAATAACTGGTGATTCATCACTACCTTGCCTTAAAGGCGGATTCTTTGTTCGTACTGATTTAACCATATCTAATCACCAGTTTCTGCCATAACGATAATTGTGAATCCATTTGTAATAAATTTTTTGTAATAACAGCCCTGATCCCGGGACATTGCGAATCATACCCAACCAGTTCTGGTTGTGAACGATCAGGTCTCTTTTACCTGTTACTCCTTCGTAGTTACATGGTTCAAAAATATCAGGAGGTCCTAGATTCCATTCTCCAACCCAATCCTCCCTCCAACTTGAACTTAAAGAGGTCCCGTTTGAAACCATAGTCCCAAGGTACTCGTATGACCAATCCTGATAGTTATACACAAACAGATCGGATTTTCCATCACCGTTAACGTCTGAAACATAATGACGATCGTTTTTACGCATCTGCCATCCTGGTGTATTACCATCATATCGTTTGGTCATGGAAAGACTGTTGCCGGAAGATCCGAGCATACCTAGATAAATAATACTCCATTGACTTCCGTTGAAAACAAAGAGATCATCCTTACCATCACCATTAAAATCGCCAACATAATGGCGATCCTGAGGTTTCATTTGCCAACTAGGCATGTTTGCGTCATAGCGCTTTGTCATTGAAAGAGTAGTACCATTAGACCTTAACATTCCTAAATAAGGATATGACCAATTGGTCCCATTAAAGACCCACAGATCATCCTTACCATCACCATTAAAATCGCCAACATAATGGCGATCCTGAGGTTTCATTTGCCAACTAGGCATGTTCGCGTCATAACGTTGTACAACAGAAAAACTGGATCCAATTGAACGCAACATACCAACATAGGGCATACTCCAGTCACTTCCATTGAAAACAAAGAGATCTTTTTTACCATCACCGCTAAAGTCTGCAACATAAAACTTGTCCTTCTTCTGGAACTGCCAGCCGGGAATAGTGTCGTCATAGCGAGCGACTAACTTTAAACCATTATTGCCATCATCCACTAACAGACCCAAGTACTCCATAACCCAGTCGACACTGTTGTAGACTACTACTTCGTCTTTGCCATCCCCATTGAAGTCTCCTATATAGAATTGGTCATTTGGCTTGAATTGCCATGAACCTGGCACTCTTTCTACCACACTAAAGGTCAAATCAAGTTTAGATCCATCTGACCTGTAAATGGTGATGGAGTTACCACTGTGGATTAACAGGTCGTCCTTACCATCACCATTGAAGTCGCCACTATAACACTTTACAAATGAGTGTCCAGTATATGGATGGATCTTGGTCTTCATCTGAGTATAGCATATAGAACAGTATGGTGGCAAATTTCCACGCATACGGCAGTTTATAACAGGACGGTATACCCCCCTATCATAAGTAAACCCTCCTTCAAAGAGGCCGACATCTTGACTATCGCTCCAACCTGGAGGTTTCGTACCCTGGTTATATCCGGCACAGCTTCCGATACCGGTATGCACTGGAGTTGTATTATTAATGAACTTATTCCATTTTATAGTAGAACGATTAGTGTTTACAGTAACATTAGGCCTTGAAGGTTCGCCGCCACTATAAGTTCTTGTTGTACAGTATTCATCTGCAAGATCACCTATACCATGACCGAACTCATGTGCCATAACATCCCAACTCGATCCCATAGTGACATGTTGGCGTCCATTTCCACCGCACCCCCCAAATCCTGGTTCATTAAGGATAATGAGAACGTAGTTAAAGTCTGGCACCCAATTGTTTAATGCATTTTGGATACGAGTTTCAGTATTGGCTCCGTATTCTAGCCAACAGTGAGCCCATGAACCACTATAAATAATACCAAGAGCGGTATTCTTTAGTGTGGTACTCACAATGGTATCATCGGAAGCGTCATTTGGAGTACCATGCTCGTCATATACACGTTGACTCACACCAGACTGGTTCGAAATCAGATTAACTCTATAAATATTAAAGCCCTGCATATCTTCATAGAAGTAATCATGTCCGAATACACCATTCAAAAGAAGTTCATTAACTTTGTTGTTGTAGGTTGTTTGATCAGCATTTCCAAAACCATCCCCAAGTACCGCAATATTGCGCTTTGTACCTGGAGGTCCAGCGTTAAGGATTTGAGTCATACTGTCAGCCATTACTCAATCAACTCTTCACACAATTTACAACAGGACATTGAACTGTAATCCGATAATTTAGTATAAAAAGTTATAATCCAGTAAATGAGGAAGTTTTAGAGTAAAAAATTAGAATTCCTTGAAACAGTAACCGCATGCTTTATAATCCAGAACTATTACATAGTCTGATACTACGGTTAAATACCAGAAGGCCTATTGTCGCTTACCAATCAACATAATCAATCTAAAATAGCACTATTAATACGTGATAACAAGCGATCATCAACAAAGATCTTGCTCTTTACAGTATGGATTCAGAACAAAGAAGGGTTAACTTGCATTGATATAGCGATAGAAATAGACAGCAACAATTACAAATCTGCTATCTATTCTGTCCTGTTTTTTATACAAGCTTTTGGATACTTTAAAGGAGGTACAATATCCTGAATGAGTACAGGTTGTAAATTATTGATGTACAATTATAATTATTGTTGCATAGATGATTAAATATCGGAACAGGAGTAATGGTGCTATTTATGGTTCGTAAGCCACATAACATAACTATGATTTTAAAACCAATGGATTAAAAAGTTATAAAAACCCGGTGAGGAAAACTACAAGTTGGTGATTACTCAGATTTATTTCTGTTAAAGACAAATAAGCTAGTCAAACCATGTATTCATATTCAACTGATTTGTGGGGGTCTTTAGAAGATCTTAATATTTCAGATATTACCTTGCCGACAAATCAGCTTCGAAGCAATATGAATAATCTCGAAGAACTTGCCGAGTCCATAAGGAATATCGGTCTCTTGCAACCAATAATAGTTAGATCAAATAATTCAGAAAACTTTGAAATTGTTGCAGGGAATAGAAGGTTTCGTGCATGCAAGAAATTAGGTCTAAGAAAAATTCCATGTCATATAGTAGAATTAGATGATAAAAAAGCATTTGAGGTTTCAGTAATAGAAAACGTTCAAAGACGTACTCTAAATCCAATTGACGAAGGTCTAGCTTTCAAAAAATATGTAAATGAATTTGGTTGGGGCAGTGTTTCAGAACTTGCAAAAAAATTGTCAAAGAGTAAAAGCTATGTTTGCAAAAGAATAAAATTAATCGAGTTACCAAAAGACATAAAGGAACTAATTTCTAATTCTGAAGTTAAAGCTACTATAGGAGAAGAATTGTTTCCAATTAATGATAAACACATTCAGTCCAAATTAACAAGATTAATACAAGAAAAACGTTTATCCTCAAGGATGGTACGCAAAATAATAAAGGAAGCGAGAATCAACGAGAAAGATAAAGATGTTTTTCATTACAATGCAAGTAAAAGTGATAGTGAGATAATACATAGGTCATTTGACAAAGCAATAATCGCATTGAGAGTATCTGTAAGAAAATTGGCACTAATAATTGAAAATCTTGATGGCAAATGGATATTTTATGACATTCTGATGGAACATAAGCACGTCCTCCACCAGCAAATAGATTTGTTGATAAAAGAAAAGAGGAAATATAAGAAGAATTCCTTAATTTTGCGGGCGTACCTTTGACGGGTATCATATGTAGAAAATTTCGGCGCCGAAAAATTCTTTTCGTTAATATAGAATAATACGACTTAAACTTGGTAATAGTTATGATTATAACTAGAAGATCATACTTAAGAACTATTATTATGATAAAAATGTAATGACACATGTTGACAAAATAGCTGTTGATGTAACTACAAAAAATGTATCTGATGCAGGTACGAATGGTCTGGTATACTTAGGAATAGGAGGAAGGGAGTTTAGGTTAGATAAACCGGGGGACCAATTCAAAAGAGGTGTTACAGATACCTTTACAATTGGTATCGGTTCAGATGTAGAAAGTTCAGATATCAATGATTTACCATTAGATCCCGGCCCTAATGGAAAGTCACCAGAGATAGAAGACAGTGTTGTAACAGGAACTAATATATTTCCAGTATATATTAGACTCGATCCAAAAAACGATGAAGATAACGATTGGAATGTAGAAAAGGTAAAGGTAGACGCAGTAGCAGGATTCGGTACAGGATCTGGTGCGACAAGAACCTTTGTATTTCCTAAACCGACTGGTGGACATCCTGAAGGAACAATATGGTTAGGTATGAATTCAGGATTAACCTTATTCCTAGAACAACAATAAGATACAAAACAAGCACATATAATCAAATAATCCTATTTTTTTTGTTCCTTGTATTATCATGTTAACATATTTTTGAAAGTTATAGACCGTTTTTTTATCGAATTGATGCCGATTTATTTATTTTAGATAAGAACGTTTGATTCCAATTTGAGATTCTTATTGTGTTGTATTGCAAACTTTTGAGTAGAATTTCTCTAGTCTAGAGGCTTTAAAGCACAAAGGCAGGTAATTGGCAGTAAGGATAAACATACCATGAATCGGTTCCAATGAATCTTCTTTGTAACTGGACTATCGTACCTCAATGGGGATTCCTGGCTCTTGTACGATTCGGTTTCTATACTTCTACCTGACGCAAGAGTGTTAAACACAGTTAGTGTAACTATACGGAACCTCAGTATCCGGATGTTCTGAGTCCTCATTCAGAAACACTTTTGGATCCGAACTGTTAACAATGCGATTCCCGATGGGATCATAAAATAATGTTTCCTCTTATGTAGATCCAATAAAATTTTAGTTTCGGAAATCCTACAATACGTTCCGATTGAATATCCAGTCATATCCCGACGCATTCAAACCTATCCCTCATTCCGCGCGATTCTGCGCTAGTCCTTTCTATATCTAATATTCTCAGTTAGTTCTTCTCTAGGCTTCAATTTGATTACGATAGTATTACTTATTTTGTTAAATATCCTCTGTCTCTTGTTATTAGTAAAAAGCCATCCTAAGATTACATCTAACGGAAGCAAGAATGATTTGCCGAAGCTTTCTAATGTGGCACTTTTGATATCAACAGCCTTGCCAGACATGTCTGTGGCCTTTATATTCAATAGCCTCTTACCGATTGATTGTCCGCTTGTATGCTCAAAGTAAGTCCAATACGCAAGGAAGGCAATGCTTGACAGAAGATAGTGAAACGGTCCAAACTTACTGTGTTCTAACACCGTATCGTTACTATAATTAGACAACCAAAATGGAAATGCAATCAGTGCAAACAAAATTCCTAATCCTATTGATACGATAATAAAATCAATTAACCATGCCACAAATCTATCCACCCAACTAGCTAATATTACTTCTACAGGGCGATTATCTTCCCCTTCCCCTCCAGTTTTAGACTCCGGACGTGAACCGTTATTTGATGAATCCACTTATCTTATCAATAAGCCTTATCCCGCTAAACATATATGATTTTATCTTTTGAGTAGAAATAAGTTGTTAATGTCTTTAACAAAAATCATACGCTGAGAGTCTATAAAATGAAGGGCTTCGATTAGCACATCATAACGCCTATCCACATAATGATACGAGTCCACTATCATGACTTGATACGACAACTTACTTGGAGAACTAAGTTAAGCTAAGTTAAGTTACGTTAAGTAGTAATTAAATGTGATTGAAATTTAAACGCAATTACAAATACGAAATAATAAAGAGAAAAGCCATAAGAATAGAACGGTTGCCAGCTCCTATCCCAAAAGAACAAAGACAAGTTAAAATCACGCCATACATGAATGATACCAGCACCTTTTGGAATATAAGGAAGGAGACATACAGCGAGAGAAAAAGGACATGCATTATTTGTGGCCAGACTGCTGCATATGTGGCATACTTTCAGATTGATAAAGCTCGGATAATTGAAAAATACTGTGAACAATGTGTTGATAAATGGGTATATCTTGATGTTGACGATTCTATTCCTGCTATTTCTTAAAGGCTGACTGAATTAGAAATATAAATTATAAATTTAATGAATCTTAAAATTCACATTCGCCTCTATGGGCCCGCAATAAAATTAGTTCTCTTATCGGATTCTAGGTAGTAGGAATTAGAAACAATGATGACATGACACATCTGGTATGTAATTTTTAATCGAATTAATGGAAGAGAATTTTAGACTTATCTGAATGTGCTAAAACTGTTACGCCTGTGCGTGAACGTAGATAAATGCTAATTCGTTACTTTATCAGTTCACGCCAGTCATCATATCCTTAAGTTTCTGGACTCTTTTTTCAACTGGCGGGTGAGTTGAGAAGAGGTTAGCGATGGAACTCCCTGATAAGGCAGGGATAATAAAGAATGCATTCATTTTCTGTACCTTTTGCAATTCGTTGGCTGGAATCTTGTTCATCTTTCCGCTTATTTTCATAAGTGCATCTGCCAATTTATCCGGCCTTCCAGTCATGATTGCACCTCCTCTATCTGCTGAATATTCTCTATATCTGGAAATTGCCCTAATTATGATAAAACTTACCACCCATGTTACTATTGCAACCACTATTACAATTACTGTTGCATTTCCACTATCACGATTTCTACTTTGGTAACTGCCAAAAAAACTAAATTGGGCGAGATACCATGCGACCGTAGAAAATACGCTAGCTAGTGTCAGAACCAGGACGTCCCGATTTCTAACGTGCGTCAATTCATGTCCTATTACTGCTTCGAGTTCTTCGTCATCGAGCAGGCCCAGTATACCAGTTGTTACTGCTATTAGAGAGCTCCTTGGGCTTTTCCCTGTGGCAAAAGCATTAGGGACGCCTGTATTAACTACAGCTACTTTAGGTTTCGGAATACCATTTTTATTTACGAGGTTTTCGACAATATTATGTAGCTTTGGATATTCCTCTTTTGATACGATCTTGGCTCCAGAAGTCCAGAGTACTATCTTATCGGAGAAGTACCATTGGGCCATGATCATACCCCCTGCTATAAAGGCTAGAGGAATGTATCCCACCCCAAGATAATGTAGTATGCTCAAAAATACGACATATAGTATTCCTAAAATAATGAAGCTAAGGGTCATTCGAGCAGTGAGTCCTGAGTCTCTTTTCCAAGTGATAGACATTGAATGGTTTAGACATACTATGTTCTATTCCTTAATTAAACTAATCTGTCTTAGGTACATCTCTTCCAAGCCTATCCTAATGTTATCCTAATACATTCAAATTTGCGAAAGCTCCGTATGAATATTCAGTCTTATCCCGACGGCTGCGGAGCTGTAAATTCAATTCTAGCAATTGTCCATCTGTGGCTTAAACATACAGAAATACGCTTTTGTTTCGAAATATTAGAAAAATCGTATTTGGATCTGATACATATCTGATATTAACGTATAGATAGATATACGAATAGTATGTATTATAAACATGCGTGAGTCTTTTTACGGCAATAATCCTCGTAGTAATAAAGATAGACCGACCCCAACTGTACGACCAGTGAATAGGTCTGACGAGCTACTCAAAGTTCTTCAAGACATTATCTCAAACCCTAGAAAATCTCAAAATGTAAAAAAAAGATTTATGGCTGGCAAAGCAGGCGGTTATTGTTCTGTGTGTGGTGATATAGCAACTCAAATAGCAAGTTATAACATGGTTGGTGCCACGCTTGTGGAAAAGTATTGTGACACCTGTTTGGCAAGGGGAATTAACTAAAAATAAAAATAGACTATATTGAGCATGAATGATGGACATCCAAGTATAGCACTGATTTAGCTGCACTAAAAATTTTTATGTCTCAATCCAGGTTTGCATCCGAATTGTTGAACCTGCATGGTCTGCCGCTCCGTCGAATCATAGTAGGTTAGATTTTTCAGTTAGATGCTTGAATATGTTTGCTAGTTGTCTTTTTGACAGTAACAAGATAGCAAAATGATATAGTCCTGCTTGTCGAATTGTTGAATATTCTCCTTCAATTATTCTATGTGGTGGTCTATCTACTCTACTTACCTTTCTGGGTGATTTAGAGATCGTAAATTATATCCGTAAATCTAACTCTACCCATATAGAGCTAATTACGTTCATTCATATTACGGAAGGTACAGACATTATTCTAACAATGAGTTACAGAAGTGGTTTTGGAAGTCCAAAACCAGTTGAAATGGGAAAGGAATACGAAGTTGAAATATCAGAAATAAGCAGGAGGGGCGACGGAATTGCTAGAATCCAGGGATTTGTAATATTTGTCGAAGGTGCAAAAACTGGACAGAAAACGAACATAAGAATTACCAGTGTGGGAGATCGCTTCGCAAAAGCACAACTTGTGTGAATTAATAAAGATCCATCACACGAATGTAAGTAAAAGTCTTCAGTAAAAGCGGTAACATTAAGACCACTAGTATGTGTTTAATTTGTTGCCAGTATTTATTTTTGATTTTATACTAAAACTAAGAAACTCTTTTTATTGTTTATAGGTTGAATTAGGCCCTAAAATATTAACTGTCCATAATCCTTACGCGCTAAAAGCGCTCATTGAGTCCAGATTTCAATCAGAATAATTCATTACTTTTTTATACTCAATATATCTAGAAAATTCATTATCAATCTCTTCATTCTTAATAGTCTCGCCTCCACGTCGAGTGGTCCTTGTAACTCTCAAAATTTCTTACTGATGCCATCTTGAAATTCGAAATTCTATAGATTTCCAACTGAATAGTGAATCATAATGGTGTACATCAATCCGATTGCCGTACATCACTCCAATTTTACTTTTGTGTTAATCTCTTATCGTATAATTAGTAACAAAAACCTACTTTATAGTGCGTCAAATTATGGTAATAAATACATAACCAGAGATTTGGATAGTCTACGCACCTGTAATGCCATTTGCGACTAATACAGAATAGCAACCCAGACCGCAATCTTCACAGATTGGCTTTAGTGACTTGGTATCAGCACTACCAATGCAACAAGGCTGTTTAACTCTTCCCATATGATCCAAAGAAAGTATAGCCCATGAGGGACATTGAATAGGAGTTGTCCCACTACCTCCCCAATTCCCTTTCATCAATGCTAATTGTTTCTCACTGTTAATAACAAAGTCTGGATATTTTCTTCTCAGGTCTATAAGTCGATCTACTAGATCACTACGTAAATTTCCAAATGGTAGCCATAAAGGATCTCCTTTCATAAATGGTGTGTGAAACTGAAATCCAATTTTGTTGACTTTTCCAACCCATTCTTCTGCCAAATCAATAGCAGTAGAGCAATTGACTGAATTAATAGTCATTGTTATCCAAATATCTTTCCAAGCAGGCTTTCCGTTCCTAGGAGGACCTTTAATATACTCTTGAATGTTACTTTTGGTCTTGGCGTAGGAACCTTCTCCCCTAATAGCATCGTGGGCCTTTTCAGTTCCATCTAATGATATCCAATAAAAGTAAAGCTTTTTGAACCTCTTCAATGGGAAATAGCCATTTGTGACCACACATACCCTCCTAGGCATCTCTTGACAAAATAGCTCTATTATCTCCGGTCTCATAGTTGGCTCTCCGCCAACCAGTGTGACAACAAAAAGGTTTTGTTTCTTGAATGTTCTTCTGATTGTTTTTCTCCAGTCCTCTACGCTTAAATCTTGATTATCGTCCTTCCTATTTAACCACCAGTAGCAATGAGAACAGTGAAGGTTACAAACATTGATTATATCAGCTGACCCGTATAGTGATGGCTTTGTATGAAAAAACTTGATACCTACAAATTTCTTGAAAATGCTGGCGTACAGAGGTATCTCTCGAACAATATCGGTTATTCCACGGCCATAAACTAGATCGACCATATATAGTTATAATATTGCACTTAATTTATAAGTTAGACGCTCGCTGGCTGATTATTTAAGTTCTGGTCAGCTCATATTCCTAATCAGGTCACCTTCGGCTGTGGTTAATTTGCTTAATAATTGAGGATCAGCAATTGCTGGTTAAGTCATATTACTTGACTTAACAGAACCAATGTGGGTTACATAAATCAATAACTATGCGAATTGCAAGATCGTATTGACTTTAATTGTGGTAATCATAATCATTCTTATTACAAACAACTAAATGATATTTTGAAGTTTGTGGTTTTTCAGGTAGATATGAAATTCAATAACTCTTCATAACGCTATACTTTAGTTTATTTCGTTGATATTATGGGTCTATAATTACTGATTATTTGCAGCCTGCATCCTACTGACTAGTTTATACATATTGTCATGACATTGACATTCACAAATTCTTGTTTCCCTTGAGTTATTGATTATTTCTATTATATCTCCATCACACAAATCATGCTGTTGTTGAATACATTTTGCGGATTTAACCACTAGATATGATTACTTCTACACCAATTAATTGCTACCTATCTTATTTTTTCAAGGTGTGCCAAATATGAATTGAAAATTAGTAACATGATTTTTCGAACCATCAGTTTGATTCTTAGGATAAATGCAACTGCATGGTTATGTGCTCATTTTAGCATCAGTTTGTTAGTAGTATTTAGGACAGCGGTTTGACACTTGGGCTTTTTTAAAGTTGTTTCCAGCAGTTACTTGCATTCCTAGAGATTTTTCTTGAGATAATTTCTGCAACATTCATCTGAACAGAATTCTAGCTTTCCCTTTATTGTACTTAAATAAATTACACCGCAAAGTAAATTGTTGAATTCCTTCCTACAGGTAGAACATGAGATATACAAATGTTCATTTTCTATCACTCGTTCTCCAATAAGTGTTATTAATGATATTATTGAACAACTTGTCGAAACTTTTTTCATTAAAGCCTATACTATCTATTCTCTAGATATGGCGTCTCATTACACTCATGTCGTTTGCCCAAATTCCAATCCAGTGGAATATACTTTCCCGAAATTGACCTGTAATTTTCGTCAAAATGTATGACTTGTCCACATCTGAAACATTTTTGACTTTGAAATCCAGGCTTTCGATTTTTATGTCTGCAACTGTGAAGATTACCATAATCATCCACTGGAATTGCCACACCATTTCTATTTCTGGTTGCGTTGTTAAAGCATATTTGCTGTTTGCAGTTATAACACCATGCTATTATTTTCATTTTGTATTATCCTAATAGTTTTGTTTTCAGATTGACAACATCACAACTATTATTTACTAATCAAGATAACGTCTTCGAGTCATATAAGCCTTTAAAAGTTATCAGTAGACTGAGTTCTTAAAACAGTGTGCGAATAACCTGCTCTTAAAAAATGAGTTGCGCCGCGCTGCTGTAAAATTTGTATGTTCTCAGTAACAAAAAAATGTAATGGAAACTAACTACAAAAAGTTTAAACACTATAATTCCTAAGAATAGGAACATTCGTAAGTTATTAAGTAATACATAACTTTTTTGTTATCTTTGTTTATTATAGGGGGAATATTCGTAATATTCTGTCAAGTTATTCATTTTTTCTAAACCATTCTATTCCTTCGGTTGCTAATATAAATATTAGATATGCTTAAATGTATCGAAACTCAATATAATTGATGTTAAATAAAATCAATATACAAAAAGCGTTAGGCTATGATTCGTTATTGTGACCTCTTCGAAGATTTATCCGCTGCTCTATGAAAACAAAGATAAGTTTATTGACAAGAGAAACTTCTTGATCTGTAAATCATGTCATTGGTGTGCCACATGCTTGACCAACTTAATCATTCCCAATACTTGTCCTTTGTGTGGTAATAATGAAGTAGAATCAATGCCTGTATCAGATTATGAGTCATACAGATTAGTTTATGATTATATTCATGGTATTGTCCTAGAATTCTGGTTTGATCCCAATGAAGGTGTCTTAGTAAATTGAATATTTCCGAAGCAGAATCGCCCTATGGCATTATGGCCAAAACTTGTGGATGCGTGGATAAGAAGAGAAAAGTAACGTATTCCTTGATTGATAGCTACCATAGTTTATGTCACGATAAGAAGGATTTGATATTAGGACAGATTGAAGCATGTCAAAGGTTGGCAAAGTACACGGCAAAGTACGGTAGAGATGAGGTAGACAGACAAGCTATAGAAAATGAGATAGATGAATTGAAAATGGTCTTAGATCTTATTCAGTAAAATTATGATTTATTTTTAAGTATCTTTTGATACTATAACTTGAAACCCTGAATTACCCTTATCGCTCCTAAAAATGGCCAAGTCTTAGAGATACTAGTAGCGAATAACGTGTACATCTGATCGTTTTATGATATTGCTAACGATTGGTGACAGTTAATCCATTTTTACTTGAAAATTAGTGTAGGTAGATTTAATAGTATTGACACCGTATAATAGTTAGTTAAAGACAAATGCCTATGCTGATGTTAAAATGCAAGAACTGTGGTGAAGTGTTTCCCGGTGTTTATATACCTGAAGATACCAAAATAAACGCTAATTCTGCAACGTCACATGAGTGTTCAAGGGGGCACAAAAACGAATATTCACATGATGATTATATGGACTGGTCCGGGCCTGAAACATTCTGACAAGTAAACAAAATGCTATCCTGGTAACATATGCTGACGATTTCAGCAAACAGGAAGGAAAAGGTCTGGTTGAATCATTAGGCAATTTTAACATTGTAAAGTGCTTTACCCAAAAAAACCTGAGGCATACGCAATATGGTCTGGGATCTGGCAAGGTCGAAGAAATTAAAGAATTTCTTCAACATACTAAATCTGACAAGATTATTGTTGATGAACATATGACACCAAAGCAGATCTATAACTTAGAGAAGACAACAGGCTCAAAGGTAGTAGATAGGGAAAGGCTTATCCTTGACTTGTTTTACACCAGAGCTACTACATCGGAAGCAAAATTACAGATCCAACTTGCAGAAATTAAATACGAGTTACCGCGGATAAGAGAAAACGCGAGACTGTTGATAGGCAGTGAGAGACCAGGCAAAGGAGGGAGTGGAGAATACATAGTTGACGTAAAATTTAGGGACTTGAAAAGGAGGATGGGATTTATTATAAATAAGTTGACAGAAGCTAGAAGAAAACGTGAACTTTACCATGATCAGAGACTTGATAACAGAATGCCAATAGTTTCTCTTGTAGGGTATACAAGTTCAGGAAAGACTACTCTTTTCAACTTGCTTACTCTTGAAAGGAAAGAAACATCTGAAAATTTATTTACTACACTTTCAACTACGACTAGGTCCTTTATTATTGGTGGACAGAAACTTTTGCTTACTGATACTGTCGGATTCATTAGAAGACTTCCTACTTATATGATTGAGGCTTTTAAGTCTACTCTCGAAGAGTCACTTCAGGCAGACATGATTCTCCTCCTAATTGATTCATCAGAATCGGAGGATGAAATTAGAATAAAATATTATAGCTGTATGAATGTGCTAGAAGAGTTGAATGTAGACAAGGAAAAAATTGTAATAATTCTTTCTAAAATAGATAATGCTGAATTTGATGATGTTAAAAGGATTTTCACAGAATTAAATATACTGGATCCAATACTGGTATCGCCTAAGTCTGGATATGGTGTAAATAACCTGAGAAAATCAATATCGCGCAAGATACTGCTACAGGTTAAAAAGATTCAGCCTCAAATGTCACGCTAGAGTACTATCAAGGTACATTTGAAATTCCTGTGATCTGCATAATCATCGATTCTTTAAGAGCTGAACAAAAAAGTTTGATACGGTTAAAAAAATGATTTGACCTTTCATGTAATCAAAAATGATATTGTCTCATATTTCATTCTATATAGAAGTGACTATACTATCTGGTAATAGTATAATTCCATTTGTGATAGACCTCTGGTGGTTCTGTAAAATATGACTGTATTCTCATTTTCTATTGCTAGCTCAATGTATGTTAATTCAATTGTCTGACCTTATTATCTGTCTTCAACCACGTATTAATCATGATGAAAACATGAAAAATCTCTACACCAGTAACAGAAGCCGCAATTGGACATAATAGCTTTGAGTGAGTTGGATAAATTCGGAGTTACAATTAAAGCAATTCATTAGGTCTCCCAATTGAAAACTAGTTTTCTGATTTATGTGAAGTTTTCAGAGACAGGCAAGTATCATATGCTTCTTTAATCAATCGCTTTGTATTCTCTGCCTGCTCTTCAGTTTCTAATATGCATGAAACCCATCCTGCCTGCGGAGCATACTGGTGCCGAATAGCCATATGTGCCCGCAAGGCTTCTTCTTGCTGAGGTTTTGAAAGCCTGATATCAATATGTCGCGGTCCATGGAAATGGGCAAAATTTCTCAGACCATAGAAATAAGCCTCTTCACTCATAGGATCATGTTTTCGCTCGACATTTGGTAACGATCTTATGAAACTACTAATTTGTTCTTTCAAACTGAGAACCATTGCTATTAAAAGTATACTCTTGATTGTTTATCTACCTATTGGTCACCTAAATTATTTTTTACTCTAGGATTAGCTGATCTTACATATGAGCAAGGATCAATTTCTTTCAGTAAAATAATCTTGAGGTTCGTTTACAGCCCCTATAGAACTAATTTAGATCGTTTAGAAGAAACGTAGTTAACCATGTTTCCAAAGTCAAATAAATTATGATTAATGATCCTCATGCAGACCATGGGCTTTTGGAAAAATGTACGGGATGTTGTAGATACGTTAAAGAAATCACCGTCTCAAGGTCGGATCTCTCCTCTGATTACGATTATATCAAGTACATTGATAGTGCTTTTA
>VBPR01000228.1 GCA_005877345.1 Nitrososphaerota archaeon | reverse complement strand
AAATTGGGTGCGTATGGTTATGGACATAAGCTGCTTCTTAAGGCTCAAAAGCGTGGATTAGTAGACCGAAAGACTGTAAAGAATAAAGTGTTTAACAGATTAACTAACGACGGCAAGAAAATCGTAAAAATAGCAAGAGAAATAGGTGTGTAAAGGACCAACTCCTCCAAATTTTTATTTCCTACATTTATTTTAAAACTGAAGATAACTCTAAAATTTTATTATACCATGAAGAGGATTTTATCACTCCGCTAGAAATTAAGATACCTTCTGCCCCAAGTTCAAGGGCTTTCTCTACATCATATTTATCAACGATGCCAGCTCCACAAAGGACTTTGACTGTTGAAGAGACTCGCTTTACTGCTTGTACCGACTCCTTAATAATTGAAGGATTTGCCTTAGAAACGGCAACCCCTTTTCCTATAAGCTCAGGCGGTTCTATGGCCAGGAAATCCGGAGAAAATCGTGAGATTGCCTTCAGCTCATGTAAATCATCTGCACAAACAATCGAAATCATATCCAGTTCACGTAGGCGTTTTACTAGATTTTTGATTTGTGAATGTTCGATTTTGTGTTCGCTATGGTTTATTATAGAACCTACAGCACCGTATGATTTTACGATTTCAGGAACTATAAATCCAGTTGTTGCCCCAAGGGCTACATCGTCTACATGCTGACTTATAATGGGAATTTTTATTTTTGATAGGGCCAAAAGACTGGAAGGCGGAGGCGCAATAATAATATCTTTATGATTTGACAAAGAAGCCTTTTTTGCGTCCTGAACAATTTTTGTTGAATTATCTCCCGATATCTCGTTGTAATTTTTGAGATTTATTACTAATGGCTTAGCAAAGGTAATCATAACAAAATTTTAGGTGAGGTCTCGAAACTTATTATTTAGTTTTTCCATCCTTGCTTCATACCCTTTGTTATATTCAAGCTCTTCTGGCACCAGTGTGGCGGGGTGTATAAATCCCTGATTGCGCATAATCATCGCTCTTTCGGAAGCCCACAATCTTTGAAGGTCCCAGTCTGCCGTTCCAAAACCATCATGTGGACCAGTAAGAAGTCCGTTATGCATACTAAAAACGAGGCATGACACAATTGGTATTGCATAGTTTAAACTGGCTGGAGAATTGAGTTTAACTGGCATCAATGGCATATGATGACTTCCTCTTGTATTTCCTGCGACGTAATGTGGATTATTGAATGCGCTTCCTGCCTCTTCCGTTGCGGGAAAATTTTTCTGAGTTCTTACTATAGCGATCGGATCATCTTTACCAACATACGTTCCTGCTATGTTGTGCAATCTGTCCGTTGATGCAGAAACAATCTGTTCTCCATCAGATGATAAAATTGAGTGTACTACATATCGACCAGGATACATTAAAGCTGTTTCTAATTCTGGTTTATCTTCCCACAACTTTAGAACTGCAACTTTTCCAGTCATAACATCCATAACCTGAAATTTAACACCCTCAGCCAACCTTTCATTTATCAATAAACCAGTACTACTTCTTGCATCTACAAACATTCTCCACAATGGGAAATTAAAAGCACCCGGTTCTGTCTTATCAGCAGCAAAGACACAAAATACTTCGCTGGGCCTTTCCTCTATGTCCATCTCAGCAACACCCGGACCCATACCTCTTACGTTTCCAGAAAAAGCATCTTTCAGCAAATCCTGTCCAGCCCCGTATAGACCCTGATCCTTTGCAATTTTGGTACCTTGGGTGAATGCATCCCATGCCATCTTGTGAATCTCTTTACTGTCCGTTCCTCTTGTGTGTGTCATTATAATATGTATATCGTCTCCCGTATATCCTATGTAGTAATCAAGTAATAATTTTGAGTTCTCCTTTACCACTTTATTAACTTCTTCTATCAACTTATCACTGGGTCTGGTGTGGCCGCCAATCGCTCCAATATCGGCCTTTATTGCAGAAAGTGTAACTTTCATATTCCGTAGTCTATTAAATGAATGGAGTTTAAAATTCTTATGATTTAGGTTTTTGGATTAAACTCAAAAAGTCTAAGTCGAAGAAAATAACTAATAATTTATCGAATGTAAGTCACATCCTATTCATATAACCAACAACGAATGAATCCATTCTTGTAATTTATCACTGGTGGATCATTTCGACATTTCTCTTTTGCATAAGGACAACTATCATAGAATTTGCATCCTGTTTATTTCCCCGACAGATCTGATTTTTCGCCCAAATACTCAAACTTATTTTCCTTCCTTTTTATACTTGGGATAGAAGAAACAAGTTTTTCGGTATAGGGATGTTTTGGGTTTTTATATATTTCATATGCTTTTTCCACTTCCACTATCTGGCCTCTGTACATTATCGCAATGATTTCTGATACTTCTGAGATAACTCCTAAATCATGGGAAATGAATACTATTGACATATCTCGATCTCTCTTTAGCTTTTTTAATAGGTTAATAATTTGAGACTGAACCATAACATCCAGAGAAGTGGTGGGTTCATCGGCTACCAATATCTTTGGATTCAGTAACAATGACATTGCTATTGAAACTCTTTGCTTCATACCACCACTCAATTCGTGGGGATATTTTTTCATAATACCAGGCTCCAATACAACACTACTCAAAGAATCTCTGATTATTTCTATTTGATCATTGGAATAGCCATGTTGCTCAAGAACTTCCTTCATTTGGGACCCTATAGTAAAAACTGGATCTAAAGAATTGAGGGCTCCCTGAAAGATCATTGAAATTTTTTTCCATCTGACTTGGTTGTTAAATTCATCGACTGGCATTTTTGTAATATCTTGACCATCCAGGATAATTTTACCGCTAACTATTCTGCCAGGATAAGGAACAGATCGTAGAAGAGCTGTTCCTAAAGTACTTTTTCCACATCCAGACTCGCCAACAATTCCTATTGATTCATTTTTTTTAATACTAAAACTAACATCATCAACGGCCTTAACTATCCCAAATTGGGAAAAATAGTAAACTCTTAAGCTATCTACAATAAGAGCATTATCCAAACATGTCTTTATCGATCTCAACCGTATAAGTATCTATTTCAATTAATCTTATTTTCTCTACCTAAACCTAATGCACATATATATGGTAAAAATATTAGTCAGTCTGATGATTAGTTGAGATTACCCATTTGCATATTTGACGCCAAGACAGGTGTTTTGTGTCCAAAATGTGAAAGTAGGCTGAAAAATGGGGAGTTATCTAAAATTGATGTGGAATCAAACTTATCAAACTTTCCAATAAGAATCAAGATATAGATAAATTGAATTTAATAGGATCTCAAAAGATAGACGAGGACTATGTACTTATTTTAAAGGATTCAAACGTAAGTCACATAAACTCGAATGATAAACTGATAAGTTCGATTGAGAAGGAATTTAACGGAAAAGTATGGTTTGTCGAAGCTAATAGCTCACTAAGAAAGATTCTTGAAAATCTCTTCTTTCCTATAAGAATATTGAAAACTAATATGATTTGGCTACCAGATGGGAACCAGGTAACACAGGTTACTATAGAAAGTAAAGATTATGAAAAGTTCTTTAGCATAATTGAAAAAATAAAGAGGATTGTCAATGTGGTAAGAAACATAGAACTTGTTGTTGAGATCTCTGGAAAGTGATACTGTCATAAAGGAAAATATTATGAACAGGATATTCGCTTCATCAATAAACAAAGACCATATTGGCCAAAATTTAACATTAGTTGGATGGCTTGAAGATTTCAGAGATATGGGAAAAATTGGTTTCATTAGCGCTAGAGATATGACTGGAAATTTTCAAGGAGTACTAACTGGAGGATTGTTATCTGCCTTCAGAGAAGTACCAAAGCAAAGCGTTATCATGATAAAAGGAACTGTTCAAGAGACTAGAGCGGAGAATTTTCAGGTTGAAGTTAAAGTTGAAAAAGTAGAAGTCATGTCAAGAGCAGTAAACCCCCTTCCAATTGATCCTACCGGAAGGGTCAAATCGTCAATGGACAAAAGACTAGATTCAAGAGCTCTAGATTTGAGGAACTCTAGGATTTCTAATATTTTTAGAATAAGATCATATGTGCTTAATTTGGTTCGCACTTTCCTATATTCGAGAATGTTTGTGGAGGTTAATACCCCAAAGATAATAGGAAGCTCCACTGAGGGTGGTGCGGATCTTTTTGGTTTTGAATATTTTTCAAGGAAGGCATATTTGGCTCAGAGTCCACAGTTATACAAGGAACAGCTCACATTGGGCTTAGAACGGGTATTTGAAATTTCACCTTATTTTAGAGCTGAACCCTCGCATACAGTAAGACATCTTTCCGAATTTGTAAGCGTTGATTTAGAAGCAGCATTCCTTGATTATGGCAATATCATGGATATTGTACAAGAATTAGTATTGTCAACCATAAATGATCTATTTGTTCATCATAACAAAGAGATGACATACTTGGAAAATAAACAGGAAATTATGGTTGGTAGGATTCCAAGAATTACGTATCAAAAATGTTTAGAGGATTTAAGAAGTTTAGGAGAAAAGATAGAATTTGGGAACGATCTTTCTGATCCTGCGTTAAAAAAGCTAGGACAGATTTATTCAAGTTTTTATTTTATAATTGATTGGCCCACCAAACTAAAGCCATTCTACATACTTGAACATGAAAAGAAACCTGAACTTTCAAAGTCTTTTGACTTACAGTATGGATATTTAGAAATTGTTTCTGGTGGAACCAGACAGCACAATTCTGAGAGACTACGAAATAAATTACTAGAAAAGGGACTTGACCCAAATAGTTTTTCTGATCATTTGCAGACCTTCGAATGGGGAATGCCTCCGCATTCCGGGTGTGGCATTGGATTTGACAGGCTCATGATGATCCTCACTAATTCTACGAACATTAGGGAAGTTGTGCTTTATCCTAGAGATACTGAAAGGCTTAGGCCTTAGATATCTTAACCTTTACTTCCTTCAGGTTATCCTGCACGAGCATAAATGCCCTAAACCTTGAACCAGATAATTCGTATATGAGCCAGATTACAGGATTAATTCGCATAAAACTCAAGTCGGTCGCCGAAGGTTTTGCACCATCTAAATGCGAATGATAAACTCCAATAACATCCAGTTCCTTACTAGATGCCCATTGATAAACTTTGATAAGTTCGTCGGGCTCCATGTTAAATGAACTTTCTGAATGAGCTATGTTGTTCATTCTTTTTAATACTTTGACACGGTATTCGCACTCGACTATATTTCCTAAAAGAAGAGAACATGACTCGTTAGGAAGATCGTCCTTAGTGGAACTTATTAAGGAATTGATTTGATTCTCAGTAATTAGTAATGTTATTTCAGACATTTATTGATCAATTTTCAATACAAATATTTGACATTGATATTCATGGATATGACTTAGTTCTAAAAATGTTTGGTATCATATCTTTTGTAGCTCCGATTTGGATCCAGTTTAGCCTACTGTTATTTTTCCTTTCATATATGGGTGCAAAGTACAGAAATAGTCATATTGTTTCTCCTTAAGGGTCATGGCATCAAGAATGTATGTGGCATTAGGTTTAATGGGCTTTGAATCAAACGTTTTACCATCATCAATTAAACTTGTAACCGTGTGAGGAACATTATCCTTGTTAGTCCATTCTACTCCTCCATCTTTTGGAGCTTTTATATTGGCCGGATCA
>VBPR01000220.1 GCA_005877345.1 Nitrososphaerota archaeon | reverse complement strand
ACCATACAGGGGACTTACTAGTTATTTATTACTGTTTACTTCTTTTACTACAATCTGAATTCTTTACATTTCTTCAAGAAATTTCATATGTTAAGGCAAGATAATCAAATACCGCAATCAAAGGTCTGGAGTCCGTTGGGAGCCGTATTGTTAACAATTCAGATACATACCAGATGAATCCTTCTATTCATTGAGTAAAGTATTGTCACTTAATAGAAAAAACTAACAAGATTGAAACAAGATAAAGATTACATAGTTGCACTGCCTATAGACATTGTCCCACGAAGTCATCAACTGAAGAGTCTGTTCTTCCGATATGACACTTCCATCTTTTGATATGTATTGTCTTTTGTAAGCAGGAACGCTTATCGCATCTTCTGTAGTAACACCATGTTCTTTTAGAAAATTAACAAGTTCCATTTGCACTACAAGACCTGCCCCTCGACTTTTCACCGGATCATTTTTCAAAAACCTTTACGTCACAATTTATAGAATGCAAGGCTAAAGCGCTACTAAGACCACCTATTGAACCACCAATTACTGCCACACGTATACCTATATTATTTATGAAACACCTATACTACTACTTATAATGAAGACGAGACAAGGAGAAGGGACAAAACTATACGTCGGGATTAGTGCCCTGCATGTATTGGGATTCTGCTACACAGTATTTAGATTTTTGTTTTTGTTCAATCAATGCCTAATATGCCAAAGAGGAATAGGGTTGATATCGGTATTGATTCATCAATCAATACATCTTTATTGAGTTTAACAGTAGTATATTTAGAACGATTTTGGAAAAAAATAAGTGCGATAAGTGTAACTTGACTATTCATCCTAATTTCATAGGTAATCATAAATGTGATCATCAAAACTGTCCAATCTGTAAGAGTCCTATTACTCCTTCGCAATATTGGTTCCATGTAAGATCACATCCGGGTCATGAAAATGATAGCCCACCACCGCCAAGAGCAAGTACGTTTGACAATAGACAAAACACAAACTATTCCCGTTATGGCAATTATCAAAGAAAATAGCCAGATATTATTTTATTTTCAAACCAATCAAGGCGAATCAGATTCGCTAGATGTTTAGAGCTATAATGTGGGACAAAATTGATTCTAAAAAAAACTTCAATTAATTTTGGATTAGAAATTCTTATGTAAAAGTTGGGAGTTATAACTTAAGTTGACTTTTGAATGTAAGATTTGTGGTTCACAATTCGAAGAAAAAGAGCGACTCAATATTCATAAAAAGGTTCACGGGAGAAAGCCAAAGATCAGTGAATATGGAAGTCCAGAATTTAATCAGGATAGATTGAGAGGCTAATCTAAATTACGTTAACTAGAATCAGTCCAAGAATACAAAATATAATAAAAATAATTATAAATGTTTAATATCTTTTTATTGACAAAATTAGAACCAATTAAACTTCAAAATAGGCTTTCATGTTTCTTTAGACTAGACCGGAGGGACTAGTCTGAAATTTCATATAGTTCCAAATTTTCAGTCAATGTGTGTGCACTTTTAATACTGAATTCTATCGTTATCAAAATGGGCCTAAGGGGATGAAGGACAAATTTGTCTCTAAAAGAGGGTTCAGCATCAAGAATATAGTTCCAGATCCAGCAATCGTGAATATCTTAAATAATCAAACAGTAAATGGCACTCAAGTACTGACTGATTAAACCAAACGAACTCCGAACCACTAGGTGATTCAGCAAAATTTGAAACGACTATCTTAGTCATTTGAGATTTGGGCTAACTATCTGATAGTAGTAGATTGTTGGTACTGATTTCTACCTCCTTATTAGACGTTCGAATAAGTATTTTCCGTTGGGGAGCATTCCATGATCGTTATTTAAGTATATTGCTTTCTTTGTTGCAGATTTCTTTTCTAGCTTGGCAATTATCCTTTTAAGCTCCTTTTCAGAATATAGGTAATTATACCAGGTTTTAGAACCATGCAATCTTAAGTAAACTGTTTTGTTCAAGTTCAATATCTTGTTTGGTAGTAAAGGTGCATCTACAGAACACATCGGTATTTTGAGTCTTTCCAACTCTTGGATAGAGGCTTTGCTCCACCACGAACGATCCCGGAATTCTAATACCGCATTGCTGTTTAAATCCGCTTTAATTCTAAAATTCTTTATTCTTTCTATATTCTCTTGATTATATCTAAACGTAGAAGGCATTTGAAATAGCCAAAAAGTTATTCTTTCTTCTAGTGGTTCAAGTGAGTTCTTGAAGCGCTTCCACAATTTTATTGATTTATCTCCTTTTAGCCTCGTATAGTGAGTTATAGATCTGTTAACCTTTATTGAAAAACTAAAATTTTTTCTTGAAACATTCTTCCAATTGTTTACCGACTTCTCGGTAGGGAATCGATAAAAACTGCCATTTATTTCTACGGAATTAAATCCCTGATCGACATACCACTCAAACTTGTTCGATTTTCCCTTGTTCCAAGAATACGTGTATCCTGATGTCCCAATTAAAATCGATGTCAAGGGATAATCACATACATTTGTTACTATTAACTAGTTTCTGTAATAAAGCGTACTATCTTCAATGATTATTTCTTCTTGGTTTCAATGCTTGCCTTGAGGGCTTCAAGGAGATCTTTGGTTGGCTTAGCCTCCTTAGGCGCAGATGAAACGAATTTTTTTCCTTTACTCTTTGCGTCTATAAGTTTCCTAAGTTCTTGAACATACGTGTCGGAATAGTCACCGATATCGAATTCCTTACTGCGATATTTCTGTACCAATATTTTGCCAAGAGAAATTTCTTGTGGATCAAGTTTTGCCTTTGTATTCCCCATTTCTGGTATTTCATCTATTGGCTTCATGTCGTTGAGGTAATTCAAAACATGCATGACAAGACCTCTCTGGTAAGGTCTCAGCGCTATGACGTTTTCTCTATCCTTGAGAATAACCTTACCAATGGCAACTAAGTTGTTATCGTTTAGTATTTTCACTAAAAGTGCGTAAGCCTTTTCGTTTCCCGTTTTGGAATCAGTGGCGACGTAGTAACTGTTGTCTATTAAAATAGGATCGAGTTCGTTGTAGTCAATGAATTCCTTAATGTCGATGGAATGGGTCGTCTTTAACTTTACCTTGTTGAGTTCCTCCTTTTCGAATACGATGTAGTTGTCTTTCTGTATTTCGTATCCTTTTTTAATCTCAGAATATGGAACTTCTCTTTCTTCTTCTGGACACCATTTTTTGTATCTTATCCTATGTCCATTTTGACATAATTGGTTAAAGACATATTCCCTGCTGTTTGTTGCTGTATAGAGTTTAACCGGTATATTTACAAGTCCAAATGAGATACTACCTTGCCATAAACTTCTAGCTGGCATGCATTATAATCTGCTCAACAAAGATTATAACAGCTCATGGGTTAGGCTCAAGTTAACGGGACAAATATCTCAATATATCATATCCAGTTCTTTAGGTTAGTCTACAATAGACTTACGTTTTTAAATATCGATTGCAATTTGTGATTATTGGTTAAAACTAAAGAAGTATTATTAAAAATGGAAATGAAGATTGATATTCCCCAAGACATAATGTTGGACAAAAAAAGACTAAGATCAGTACAGAGGGGTATTCTGAAAGCTATATCAAAAGGACCATATGAAGAAGGTCTGGCATTCAAAATTGTAAAAGCGACATTTGTTGACTTGTATAGCTCATATAATTTGCCCGGAACCATATGAAAAATTAGACTATTCCCTCCGTTCTGGTCTAAAGAAACATGAAAGCCTATTTTGAAGGTCGATTCGATCTAATTTTGTTAATAAAATGATATTAACATTTATAATTATTTTTATTATATTTTGTATTCTTGGAGTGATTCTAGCTAACGTAATTTAGGTTAACCTCTCAATCTATCCTGATTAAATTCTGGACTTCCATATTCACCGATCTTTACCGATCTTTGACTTTCTCTCGTGAACCTTTTTATGAATATTGAGTCGCTCTCTTTCCTCGAATTGTGGACCACAAATCTTACATATTAGACAACTTAAGGTAAAAGTCCTAACTTTTAGATAAGAATTTTTTATCCAAAAATTAAGGGCAAACAGCAGCGCCTAAAGACTTTATTCAAGATGACTATCCATCTTTCTCGCTCCACTCGTATGCAACTGCACAGAACTCATCAGAGTTCACAGAGGCAGCTAACTCCACCACTATAATCAGAGTATTCATCCAAGATAAATTCTGGGAATTGGTAAATCCCGTTACTATATTGAGTCCATTAATTTTACCGCCCTGAAGTACTTTACCTTTTTCATGCGACCACCAAACAAATTGCTCATCATTTTCGGTCGTCAAAGTACCTTGCCACGTAGCATCGATTATTCCATGAGGATACCTAGTCATTGTACCTGAAGCAAGATTTTTACCACTTGGAAATCTTCCTATCCCTCTAACGTCAGATGCAAAGCTAATTTCAGTAGTTATTCCTTCAAGTGGATGCACCTTTACCACTTTGAAATTTGTTATTTTGCCAACCTCTTCAAAGAGCTTTTCTCCTAGACCCATTATCTAATATACCCTGAACAGCTTAATATTTGAGACTTATCAAACCTTATTACAGCGTTTAATGTCTACTAGATTGAGTTTAAGGAAACAAGGGAGCATCTTTATTTTGAGAAGCAAAAAATACATTTGACATGACAAATTTCCTGAGGTGCACAGATTCCTAAATTTATCTATCAGTAATGCATGAATTGCTTTATAATTTATTGTCCAATTTGATTTACCTTGAAAAGACCAGAACCTACCATAAAAGCCATTGCCTATTCACAAGATAAATTAAAATTTATAGGTCAAAAATTGGCTAATCCTAGTTTGTCGGAATATCAAAAAAGAGAGTATATTAGACGTTTTGTTGGTGGTGAATGCACTATGTGTCTGGTGAATGCACTATGTGTCATGAAATCCCAACCAAGATGGCATGTTATGACATGGGTGAAATTTTTCTTATTGAAAGATACTGTGACAAATGTATAGAAAAGATAAACGTTACTTAATTGAATATACCAACTTATAGCGAATATTTAAATTGTTAACAACAAATTACAAAATGTTTACTCCCCAAGTCATAAATATATTGTTGAAGATAGACTAGAATGGAAGACCAGGAAGTCGAGAGAGTTAAGAAATTTTTAAATGCAAATGGATATCTTGTCAGGAAAAGTGACCTTGCTTGGATATTGAACCAAATGGCCGAGGCGTTGGACAGGCAAGTTGAGGAAGCTAGCGGTATTGTAGTAAGACAGCTAATATGTGAAGTAATAACAACTGGTAAAGAAGTAAAGGTGATAACAGAACTTCCCGGCGTCTGTGAAGAGCGAATCAAAATGAATGTGTATGATAACGAGTTAGAAGTAAATGCTGAAAATGAAAAAAGAACATACTATGAAATCATATATTTCCCTGCCGAAGCAGATACTAGAGTATTCAAATCAACTTTTTTAAATGGATTGCTTGAGGTAAGGTTCGAGAAAAAGAATAATAAAAAGAGAGGTCACCACAAAATAACTAGTCTGTCCCCGTCGGCCTCGTCGGGCTCAAAAGGCTAGGCTGATGGTAAACCTTATTTTCGTTACTATTTTCTCATAGGGTCTAAAAAAATCATATTTTAAATGACATAGGTGGAAGAATGCTCACAACCATTGGTTTACTATAGATTGATATTCTAGTATTTTTATGTAATAGCTACTTGAGTTGGAATATGTAGACATAATGGATGCTCCAACCAAATCATAGGTTACGGAAGAAATTGTGCTCCATGTACCTCCAGAAGGTAACTTTCCTGATACAATATAATTTGCTCGCTGTATGTCTAGACCTGATATTAGAATAGCCATAATTACCAGAAGAGTAAAAGGTAAAGCGTACTTATTCACAGGAATATATTTTAGAACTAGTCCTTTAAAAGGTTACCAAATTAAAAATCAAGCTTTAAGCGCAATGGCTTTACGACGAATTTTAATTCATCATTTACTATAGGTTACGATTCATGACCACGGGCGGATTCTTCAGGATAGAATTCTTGTATTTTAGCCATCAGAGATGGATTATTCTGAACTTCTGGAATAGATATAATTAAATTGATAACAAAGTTGTATAGTTCCCTTACTTGGGATATCTCAGAATTTAAGGTTTCAATAATTACATAAAGTTTATTGAATTCTTCTAGCATTTCAGAAATTAGGTTCTCTCGATTAATCTGATCGGATCCGAGACTGCTTATTAGTGATTGTATATACTCTCTTCGAGTCTTAATCTCATTATCTTCTGAGCTCATTATGGTTTACTTGAGTATCTTCATAAATTAACTTTTTTATTGATTTAGAATTTTTAAATGACATCTATATTGAAATTGAACATAGTTAAAATATTATTTCATAAGTGCACGCTTATCCTCACTGAAACAGTGAAATAACTAAATTCTAATAGAATTAACACAAGTAATCGATGATACGTCATTGGTGTCGAGTTCCCTTCGAGTTTTTAACGTCCGTCACCGTATATAGGTAAACTATTTTCACAATCAATGGCTAGAACATTATTAAAATGTATTAAGCTCTGTTATCAATAAAGATATAAGCCTAGCTTATAACGAGAAAATTGAAGAATACGAAAGTATTTTTACAATAAACTTGTTAAATGCGGGGCTAAATTTTGTCTAAATCTTTTGCTTTATTTGACCCTGCCAAGCTCTATCTCAACCTGTATCATACTTAGGTACTTTTTGTCTGAAATTTTGTGTAAGACTGAGATTATTTCCTCCTTATCCGAATCATGCTGTTTTCTCACATGTCCGATTATGCTTCGTTTAGACTTGGGAAAATTGATTCCTTTTAATACTCTAGCAATTCTGGATGCAGAGATTTTCCTTGATTTCAAAGCGCTTCTTCCTCCTTTTTTGCTGGGGGATTCCAATTTGGCCACACTAGCTGCAGCTCTGGGTCGCTTTCCACTCTTTAATTCTCCGAAGGCTATGGCAACTTCCGCAGAGTCCCTATAGTTTCGTTTGGGTAGCGAATCGATAAGGGTCAAAAGGCCAGGACTTTCACCGGCAGTTCTTTGTATAGCAATTTCGAATAATTCTTCTTTTGTCTTCGGATATCTGATTCCCTTTAGTGCCTTTTCCACATCAGATGCAGAAGGAGCACTTGGAGGGTGAGCAGTTTGAGCGTGGCGTTGCAATCTCGACTTTTGATCGTATCCCTTACCACAGAAAGGACAAGAAAATTGTGAGTCGTGGGCCAGAACTTTTGAAGGTTTGCTACTCATGAGACTCACCTGGCAAAATCCTGAATTAGAGTAAACCTCATTTTTTACCTAATTTCACCCAAAGCTTTTTCGACATCTGCCATGTTTTCAAAGCGAGTATCATGTAGTTCTCTCAGAGTTTCAATCACAGAATAAGGATCGCTAATTCTATCTTTATGTTGCTTCGCATAATCTATTAATTGATTTTTGTTCTTTGGGAATTCGATTCCAGAGAGGACTTTTGCGATTGAGGCGGCTGAGACAGAAGAGCTGGCTGCTATCTTTCCACCTACTTTACCGCCCCTTCCTGGTGCCTCTTCATCTGTAAGTGTCTTTATTTCTTGAGCAAAGGGCACTTCTTCTTTGCTTGGGAATTTACCCTTAAAGAGAGGTTTGAGTGGTACTTGCTCTTTTCTTATCTTGAGGTCATTGAAAAGCTCTGCAGTTCTGCTAGATTCTTTTTCTTCATCTATATCTATACCGAGCTCTTCTTCTACATCATTCTTTCTAGCTCCAATCAATAGTAACTGACTATTTTCATAGTCTAAAAGATGTGGATCATCAATATTTATCCAACGTCGATTCCCGAATTTTTCTTTCAATGAATTAGGATAACGTGGCTTTCTTTTAAGAAATGCACTGTAACCTGGCACCTGAATATCAGGATTTTTGACAGATACTATATAGCTTGACTCTTTTTTAATCTGAAACTCTCTCTGAGTAGGCCCTGGCACCTCTGGGAGCTCCAGGATGTAAGCTAGCTCGGAATGTCCTTCGTGTTCTACAATGGAGTATTTTCCTTCTCCCACAGGTACAGCAGCACCAATCCTTCTTGAGCCACGTGTTTCTGTAAGATATTCTGCCGGCAGGAATTCATTTCTAATTTCTTCCGCGTTTGAACTGGTAAGAACGTTTAGTGCCCAGTTCCTCTCTTCTGAGTTAGACTTTCCTTCTATGATTTCTGGAAGCTGTTTCTGTCCTATAAGAAAGATTCTGTGTAGATGAGAATTCTCGGGCGACATAACCATATAAAATCTCTGGACACTTTCAATGTCTTTTACTTCTTCGGTATCAATCTTTGGCCTATAGAAAAAGAAAATATCACCATGCTCTATTATTTTTCCTTTTGTCGTTCTTACTTTGGTCTGTTGCTTTGATTTTCTGGATCTGGGGATTCTATGAGTACGTGCCATCAAAAATACCTCCTATGATAAATGTGAAATGCCGAAACTATTGAAAAATACATTATTTTCACGTACAACAATTGTACAATAAAGTATTTTACAATTAGATTACTCAGAGACCATCTTGCCAATAGAGAATCCATCTACAGATTCGAGTTTTCCAATCCAATAAGGTGTGACAAACGGACGGGAACCTGTGACGAAAATTGATGCGTCTTTTATACAGATATAATCGAAAATAAAGTTATTATTTTCATCTATAATCTTTATATTCTCCAAAATCTGGAGTGCATCTCTTATTGGCTCGTATACCTCAGGATTGTTCTTTTGATCGAGGTTTTGGAGCATGGTAGTTTTCATATTATTGTGGAAATTTTCTATAGAAACTAAATCCCCTGAAATGAAAGTTCCATGCGCGTTAATAGTAATTGGTATTTTACTATCTGACTTGCCAGTTGTTACAATTCTTACGAGGGATTCTAAACCAAGTATTATTTTCTTATAACGCTCAAGAATTTTCTCATTATCTAAATCTAATGACAAATTATCTGAGATATCTCGTCATCGAATTTAAGGATTAATTTTTCTATAGTTTGTTGAGCATAGCCTACTAATAAGTGCCAAGATAACTACAAACACGGTTCACCCCAGATGGGTCTGCTCAGTCTTTTAATAATTTAATGCATCTTCTATTACTGTAACTACCACGTACTAAGGAACGCACCAAAACTGGGCCTTTGAATTTTACAGATGGTAAATTTAATTTATGATTCTTGTCATTAGGAAGGATGTTTTTTGTCTGACTCGTACGCAAGTAGTTGGTTATTCACTTCGTCACGCAAATCATCCAAGCGTATAGGCTTCTGAAGAAATCCATTAATTATCCTCATTTTTGCATATTGCATGAAAAGATGCTGGTCAAGTTCATATGCAGTAATTAATATTGTTCTCACAAACTGATTCAAATCCTTCATCTTTTTTAACAATTCAATGCCGTTCAAGCCAGGCATTTTGGAATCACATATTACCATTGCGTAAGTACGATCATTAACAAGAAAATGCTCGAGTGCTAAAATTGGATCTGTAAAAGTAAGTATTCTAATTCGTGCAGTACTGCGTAAGGCCCCTTGAAAAAGTATAGTGATATCTTTATCATCGTCTACGATACCCACGATCCTACTATCAGTAGTCACTAGTTCTCTACCACTACCAGCATCCTAAACACGCTCCAACTAAATGCTGTAACGGCCTTACTCTAGTTAAGTTTTCTTATATTCCAATTCTCAAAAGCACTATAGGGATTAGAGCTGTACGCGATAAAGGACGAAAATAATTCCACCGGCAAACGTATGCTGATCTGAAGTACCTTACTTCATTCATTGATTGGCAATAAAATTTAAATAAATTTTCTAAGTCCGGTGGGACTGAATATGCAAACGTAGAGAATCCCACCGGCCATTGAACTATTGAACTTAATAAAATACATGCCACTAAATATTAGAACCTGCCTTAGCTGTTATCTCTGGAATAAGTCTATTTTTCATTAATGCAATCTTGGTACAATACCCATTCCAAAATCCTTAACTCGCTATTCACCACGTAGACAGAAATTCTTATCTTTTGCTTTCTTAACCTCGAATTATGGTATATCAAATAGGTATCTTTACTATGATAGCATTGATTGTTAGCGGCATATTCTCGGTGTTACCCACTGAAGTATTCGCAAATCAAATAATCCACAATGTAGGAGTGCTCAAAAACGCTTCGAATACCACGAGTACGGCTTCTAGCAACAACACTATAATTCTTAACGTTGCCGAAGTGCGCGAAGAAGAGGGTGAAGAAGAGAAGGCCGAACAGGGCTATAGGTGGGTTAATAGTACGGGAGAGGAGAACCCTGACTTCAATATAATTTCAAATACCGAGTATACTATAAAAATTGATAATCCCACTGACGAGGAACATCAATTAATAATTGATTCTAAATCTTATGGAAAGACAACTGCAATCGCAGAAAGCGAAGAGATAAAGCCGGGAAAAAATGTTGAATTCAAGTTCAAAACGGATCAAGTGGGCGATCTAGGTTATCACTGTAAGTATCATCCAAACACAATGAATGGAACAATCAATGTGTCCTAATAATACCTACTCTATTTCTTCAGATATCACAAATTATAAACCTATTTTAATAATGACCGGTGGGACTGGAAGCGCAAGCGTAGGAAATCCCACCGGCCGGTGTCTATTTGTGTTAAAAGAGTACTCAGAGTTCTGCGACTAAGTATAAGAACCTGCCTTACCTAGGTTACACCGTAATAAGTCTATTTTTTATTAGTGCAAACTTCATACAATTTCCAGTCTAGAATCCTTAGTTCAATTTGTCAGTATCAATTATAGATTATAACTATGTTCCGGCATTTTAAAATGAAACATTATTTATTAATACTATGTCCGATAATATTGGACCAGATACAAAGAATAATATATTTTCTGATAAGAAAATTGGTAAGAATGTTTATGCGAAGACCAATGTATGGAAGCTAGACTTTTTCACCGAGATCAAAACAAGTAATTCTATACTCAAAATGTCTGCACTTTATGATAATTACAGAATCATGTTTTTTCAAATATTTATTTCTTTATTTTATTTTTAAAATAATCAATCTGTTCCCATACTCCAGGCACTAGTCCGACCAGGTCATCGATCATAATAAATATTCTATTGACCTCAGATTTGTTGATAATATTATTTAGTAAATTAATATTATCATATGACAAATCATTCATTGGATATCTTGAATATTCTTCCAATTGAATTAACATGCCTGACAGATTTAATACTATATAGGAATACCTGAGATATTTTTTATTCATGTCTGAGATTTCCACTTTTATTAGTTGCTCTATGGGATCTAATTCGTCGTATTTTTCATTAATAAGAAAATTGTATCGACTGTAAATTACATTCACTAACACATCAAAATGGCGAATAACTTTACGAATGTCTGGTATTTTAGGTCCAACTATGTTTTCTAATTTTTTTAACTCTCCTTTTTTCCTATCTTGCGTCACCTCACTCTCAATATACAACTCGAGCAAAGATTTGACAATTTCCTTTGTGGATTCAAGCAAATTATCGCCGTATTTTTTTCTTAATCTATCACCTACATTACGTCGAGGCACATGTTGTAATTTTATCATATAATAAGCATGGATTGCCTTTGAACACTTTTCAACTGCCTGAGCACAATGATATATAGCAGGTGCAGGTAGATTATTCTCGTTTAAGATAATAACCGACTCGAAATCTAACTTTGCCGCTTCATATAGTTTATCATACATTCTAAACATCTAGAGTTGCGCCAGAATTATTTATCTTTCGTACTTATTTAGTCACCAATATCAAAGCAAGTGACTCTATACTCAAAATGTCTGCGCTTTATGATAATTACAGATTTGTAATTATTTTTTTGAAAGTCAAAAATTACTTATTTGGTCTCCACGGGTACTGATTGTATTTTGTTATCCATTGCTTTTATGCAATACAAGTATAAGAATTGATTTAATAGCGAATAGCAGGCTAGCAATTAATAAAATATTTTTAATTATATTCAATTAACTCGTTAACTCTATGAATAGAAAAATAGCCCCAGTAACACCTAATGCAACGAGAAAGCCCTTTCAAAAATCCGTTAAGAAGTTGCTTTTCATTTCACTTGCTATCGACACGTATCTTTTTATCCATTGCCCTAAGATTAAGTATGAAAGAATATAATATTAAATAGAAAATGTCTACAGATAATAATAACAACGACAAACAAGAACAAGAACAATTGAAGTTAGATGTATTAAATAAAATATTTGGATGGATAGAAGACAAAGAAACCAAGGCCGTAATGATCAATAAATATTATAATAATAAAGAACATAGAGCGGCATTAAAAGCATTTTTAGATGACATGGTTAAGGCACTTGATGAAAGTACAGCGGAAACTAACAGCAAAGAAGAAATTAAAAGACAATTATCCTATATCACATAAGAAACAACTTAAAGTAAAATATGTTTAAATGAATGAATGAGAGCAAGAAACCTGTCATAATATTAGTTACAATAATTTATTCATCATTACATGATTCGTCGCCACATGGCCACGTGAACTTTTGAATTCTCCTGATTGTTGCCCACTAATATCGATTGAGTAAAAGGTTATATGGTATCACTGGATTTAGCAGTTAATGGCAGACGATGATGTCATAAATACGGGGTGTTCCCACTGTTGGGGTCCTGTAGATTCGGAAACAAAAAATTGTAAAGGTTGTAACGATCCCCAGGGAACCTGCGAGTGTAAAATCGTGCCACACTAAGACAAACATAAGCAACTCCTTTCACACTTATATTCGATGGTAAATCAGGATCTTTGTGCTAATTGTCGTCACGCCAGATCAAGCCAACGAATATTCCTTGGATAAAGAACAAGCTTCAGTTGCATTTAAAACAAGGTGCCTAGTTCTCTAAATCGATTCATTCGAATAAGATAAGAGAGTGAAACAAAAATAGCACTCTCGCAGTTAATTATTATAGTGGTTGTGATGGTTTCATCAAAAGAACAACCCAAGTATTATGAAATGTATTTACTGGCTGGTATGCTACCAACATCTTTGTGTTATCCACTGTATCTATAGTTGAACCAGCTTGTCCACCTATAGCAGCCTTAAAACCCTTTAGATTAGCAAAAGACTCAGGAATTATACTTTTATTTACATCAGAATCAGCAATCTTTTGTCCATTACTATCCACATAGACAACACGTGTACTGTCATCCAAAGATGTAAGATTAAGTGATTGAAGTTCTTTATTTAAAACATTAAAATCAATACTACCAGCCCATACTCCGGCAATAGTAGAGTTATCCTTTAAGAAATACGTCGGAACGGCAATCTTTGCTGTTCTAGCACCAGAAGCAGCTGCAGTAGTATGCACGTTTCCCAAATAGGTGTCATTTGTTTTAATTGCCCCTTGGAAATAATCTCTAAATGCAAAATTGTTCAAGGCAAGAGTCTGTTGTATAGAATAAGGCTCGAGAAGATACATATTTCCATTTGACATAAGAAGGAAAATTTCATATAAATCATTATTGCTAGATAGTATGTCCTTAACTACTTGTCTTTTTTCTATGTCTGCATATTGAGGTATTCCATGTAATGTGTTTAATGTTTGACTAAGCAAGTGTGCATAGGGAACATCTCTTACCTGTGGTAATTTGCTAGTTATTTCAAGAATGGCACCTGCTTTTTGAATGCGATTTTCAAGATTCTTTGCCAAAATATTTGTAATTAGTGAAATGTTATTTTGTATGCTGTTTGAATCAGTTGTGTTATGATATGTATTGATATTGGCCTGAGCACTAGAAGGTTCGAAAAACTTATCCTCCAAATTTACAGTGCCAATGTTTAATGAGAAAATAATAAAAATTGTTAACAAACACAAGGTAATAACTAATGACAAACGATTACCATATCACGTATCATATATGCAGTATTTTTGCATTGTGGCTCTTTTTGTGGCAATTGAGCCCCTAAACTACAACATTTTACGTCATTGATAAAGAACAAATTATCATATGGTGATTTACTTGACGCATTAAGATTAGCACTAAAAGGTTATCAAATAGAATAATAATCACGCTTATGATCTAACCGTACTTCGCCATTTTGAATGATTTAACCCCATTTATATACTTCCTTGTCGATTCAATATCATAAATGAATAAAGATACATTCACTGTCAGTATTACAGCAGGAATTGCAGTCGTGTTATTACTTTTTGGAGGAACAGGAACTAATACTATTCGTTTTAATACTGGATATGCTCAGACAGAAACACTAGGAGCACCAATTTTTGTAGAAAAGGGATCGGATTCAATTAAGAGAGATATTGGTCCTAACACAACACAATACACTTTTACTTCTAATGGAACGCTGAATGGTAACTTAGAATACAATAAAAAAGGGCAGTATGTCAGTATATCCAAAGGTAACAACGTGACATTTGATCAAGGGAAAGGAGTAATAACGACCAAAGATGGTAGTGAAACGGCAAACTATACGTTCATAGAAGTAGGAAATGGCACAGACTATCAAGGGGCTTCAGTATATAGCACAAATTCCACAGGCAAACTATCCTTTTTGAATAATATAGTAGTTATATTTAAGGGTGGATATGACGAGAGTGGAAATTATGCACTTCACCAATGGCGTTGGAAGTAGTACTACAATATTGATTGGTGGTACTGTCATTGATACGGTACCTTCCAAAGTTTATACAATGATTCTCTAGACGCTTTAAGATTAAGTCTGAAAGGATATTCTATTACCTAAACATAGCCTAAATGGATATTCAATTACGTAAACATAATAGTTTTATAATTTGTTGTTGATAATAGTATAACGCTTGCAGGCGTTGGACTGGTTGGGGTCATTGGTCGTTTCTTGTTCGATTCGCCTAAGCACAAAATCCAACCAGTTTGTTTGTCAAGAGTGCAACATAACGTAAATAAATAGTTTGTAGTTTTAGAAAGATACAATATAACCTGAATTATATTGAGTTTAAATGATTATATAATTTGCCGTTATTGATCTCTCTAGTCTATATTGTATCATTTTACTCATTTTTCTATCATCACCAGTGAAAATATAGACAACATACAAAACTAAGGCAGAAGAGCAAAAGCCAAGTGTGAAATCTCTGTAGATAGTCATTTTATTTCGTTAGGTACATGACAGAATTCCACACAGCTTTTATTTCATATCCCTGATTTACATAATGTATGATTGATGGTATTTCTTGACCACAATTCATTTTTATAATTACTATATGCTCGTCATGGTAAGGTACACAACCTGTTTGTAGTGGATCAAATTTTCGTGGATCAAATTCGGATGTTTGACCATGTGCAATATTTTCGGTCCTACCTGTCAATAAACCTATTAGTAGAACAAACAACGAACCTATGAATATCCCTAAGTGCATTTCTTATTGTCCCCTACAGGTGGTAAGGGAATCTTATTATCCATTACGGTCATCTTTGCCTATAGGTATGTGTTAAGTGCTTCTTCTATTACCTGTTCCTGGTTATTAGAATACACATGAACCGAAATTCTAACGCCTTTAACTGTCTCTTCTAATTTCGAAGAATGTGTAAACTGAACTACCCTTTCCATTGTGCTTATAAAGTCAAATGGAGTCAGAAAAAGTCTACTTTATATTTAGATTATCGGATTCATTAATGAAATTTGTGAAAATGAATGAGGTCATAATATTAATTACTTTAACCATCATTTTGGTTCCGTCATTTGCATTAATTTCTTCTTCTGAATCTAATGATACATTATCTGATGACACATTGTCCAATGAAACCTTCACTTCTCTGAGTCATTCGTTTGGTGAAAACCAATCAGAAGAATAACCCACGCCATCAGATAATGAAGGTGACCAAGAAGCCGATGACTAGAACTGGCTATCCTGATAAAGAAATTCAAGCGGCAGTTGATAAAGGTCTTGATGTGAATATTTTATATGATTCTAGTCATTAAATTAAAATTTAGTTCAAACCGGTGGGAGTTGGAAACAAACGGAGAGAATCCCACCGGCTATTTAAAAATAGCTTCCCCTCTGATCAAATAAATGCTTGTAAATATAAGAACCTGCCTTACCTAAGTTATCTCTGGAATAAGTCTATTTTTCCTTAATACAAAGTTGATATAATACTTGGTAATCTTATTTTTTAATTTCCAAATTTTTAAAGTACACTAATGGGACTAGAGCCGTACGCGAAAACGGACGAAAATAATCCCACCGGCGAACGTTTGACGTATTACTGTCCTACGTCCATCATAAATTGGTCAGCAAAATATAAAATAATTTAGAGTTTTGGAAAATATACAAAAACTGCAAACGGAAATGGTCCCACAGAGGTGTTACCATTTGAAGATGATGAATTAGACGTGTCTGTGGTTTGTGTATTTTAATAATTTAATACTTGCCCACACATGTCTTGGCCGTATTATGGACACGAAAAATCAAAAAATTGTAAAGATGATAGTTACTTCGTTCCTATCACTTTAATTTTTTCGCTGAGGTTACCTAAAAGTCCACCAATTCCTTGATGACTGCATGCATTATTGCCCAATTTTACTTCTACTATTATGACCTATCGTACTAGTTTCTTGAACATGTACAAAAGGAACCCGCTACGAATAGAAAAACCCAAAGATTTGTTGACAAATATAAATAACTTGTTATTCATAAAATATTATGAGTAAGGCAAAGAGTACAAAGGCAAAGAGTACAAAGGCAAAGAGTACAAAGGCAAAGAGTACAAAGGCAAAGAGTACAAAGGCAAAGAGTACAAAGGCAAAGAGTACAAAGGCAA
>VBPR01000233.1:669-4169 GCA_005877345.1 Nitrososphaerota archaeon | reverse complement strand
TTCGCTTGTAATTTTCTTGTCCAATTGGTATACCCAAATTATGAAGATCATATTTGTTTAGATCCAACATCAAATCATGTAAATTTGCAATCTTGTGTTTTTTGTCCTGTTTACTCTGCAACAAAGGGTGAGGATGTGGGCAAATTACCGTGATATGGTAATTGTTTTTGACCCATTTATCATGAACTTCCTGCCACCATTTTTCTAGTATTTCCGACTTGCCAAACGATCTATTTTCACACAAACAACATGCAGCATCAGCAAAAACAATTATTTTGTCCTTCTTACCTTTCACTATAAGATCATGAACTAACTTCTCTAAATTTGCTTTAAGATTCTCAAATAGCACTAGTTTTCCGCTTAGTGCAGACTCATAGTAAGGTCGAAAATTGATAGTCTGTAAATTATTATTGTCGATGTGTTCTTGATAATTTTTTATTTTCGTAGATAAATTGGAAATACTTGAAATATGCAACTTGTCAAAAGCATATACAGATGCATAGATACATACCTGCTCCTCTTCAAGTGCTTGATTAAGCCAATGAGCAGCTGCTTCAGTGCGGTCTTCATCTTTTTCGTACAACAGCATTACATGCTTAGCATTGGATATTTCATATGGGTCTTGAATTTTACCCAAACCTAAACCCGACCTGTCTTGATGTTCTCATATTGCGCTAACAACCCCAAATCGCATAGCTTATTCGACATTATAGTTTATTAGGGTTATTGTAAATTTATTGAAGAAATGAATCGTCAATAAAGCTTGCATATTACTCTAAATACCACGAAGGGAATCAGCCCAAGATTTGTAATAAAACTAGATAGAGAACTTCAGAAAGGAATACGATTCCCTTCTACAACAGAAACTATGGACATATGAAAGTAATCAATATAAAATATTGCCTATCCATTATTAACCATGACACGGAACAATAATGGAAAAAAATAGATCAAATTTTCAATTAGGTCATGAAATATAATTGGAAAAATGCTAGGTGAATTTTGAAATACTCTAAATTTAACAGTCCAGAATCCTATTCTCCATTTTTCCACATCATCTTTCTCATTTCTTTACCGACAATTTCTAATTGGGTTTTTTCCAATTCGTTCATGAATCTAGCAAATGAGTTCTTCCCATCCTTTTTGTAAACACTTGCCCATTCATTAGCGAATTCCCCTGATTGAATATCCTTCAAGACTCGTCTCATGTTCTCTTTTACTTGATTGTTTATTACCATTGGTCCTCTAGTCAGACCCCCGTACCTTGCAGTTTCGCTAACCCTATTGTACATTCCTGTTATTCCATATTTGTATATTAAATCAACTATTAGTTTTAGCTCATGCAGGCATTCATAATAAGCTACCTCTGGTTGGTAACCAGCATCAACTAGGGTTTCAAAGGCATTGAGCACCAGAGAATGTGCGCCACCACACAAGTCTACTTGTTCTCCAAACCAATCTGTTTCAACCTCTTCCTTGAATGTGGTTTCAATCACTCCTGGTCTTGTACTTCCAATGGCCTTAGCCAATCCTAGAACAGTATTTAAAGCGTTCCCAGAATAATCTTGATAGACCGCAATCAGGGAAGGTGTACCAAATCCTTCCTGATACAATTCTCGTACTCTTTGTCCAGGTCCCTTGGGAGCGACCATTACTACATCGATATTGTCTGGAGGAACAATCCATTTCCAGTGAATAGCTGCTCCGTGGGAAAAATTAAGTGTTTTTCCCTCCGAAAGTCCTGGTTCTATTTCATTCTTGTACACATTAGCCTGCTCCATATCTGGAGTTAGAACGTGAATAATATCAGCCAATTTTGAGGCCTCTTTTACTTCTTTAACAATATGTCCATCATTTTCGGCAACTTTCCAAGATTTTCCTTCCTTGTATAATCCAATTATTACATTCAACCCGGACTCTTTCATATTATTTGCTTGAGCTCTTCCCTGGATACCGTACCCTACTATGGCAATTGTCTTGTTTCGAAGTTGTTCGAAAGAAACATCACCGTCAAACCATTTTTTTGCAGTCATACTTACACATATTGTCTATCGATATTTATAGCAAGTCTAAATAATCTATATCAAATTAGATTTTCTAAGGGATACCAAAGATTCTTTCTCCTCGTCAACCCCTTCTTATTTAGATTTTTAGTTTTTATTAATACTCCTAATCATGAAATTACATGGATGGTTGACCGTTGTCTAAAATGAATACCGAAACGTATGTTGATATTATACTATCGGTTCTACACTATCGAATTTAATGGAACTAGTCTTAGCCTTCAACTATCAGTGTTGGTCTTAGACTTTGAGTAAACGTCATCCAACACGTCGTGCAATATTTCTCTTACATCATCCTTGTCAAGATCATCAACCAATCCATGTAAAACCTCTCTCACATTATCTTTCTCAAAATGTCTGTCTGTTATCTCAGGCCGTTTAATACGTTTTTCAAGGGACTTGTAATTTTCTATGAGTTCCTTTTCCATCTGCGTCACTCCGATCACTCTTAGAAGATCCAACTGACTCATTGCACTTCTATAAAATTCTTTTCGCAGTAGTTTATCTCTCGCTACGAGTACCGCAGAGTTGGCAATGCCAGTAAATACCAAGTATGAACCAATTCCCATGAATGATATCGTTACAAGTCCAAATGGCGGATATGTGGCATACAACACTGAATTTATATCGATTGATCCAAAAAGGATCGCTATACCAACAGCAGAAATCAACAAGTACTTGCGAATTTCGTACTTTTCAAGTAAAGCAGAAGCGGCCAAGAAGGCAAAACTAAAAAATAGGCCACCAATTTGTTTGGTTGATCCAAAAATTATAGAATTTATTATTGCAAATGATACCGGAGAAGAAGATATTAAAGGTTGGAATATGTTTAGAAAGTATATCTCAAATGGAAACAAGAAGTAAACTAGTGGCAATGCTATAATCGTCCAATATTTGACCTTTCCCATCTTCCTGACGTAGGTACTAAGTAGGAATGCTGATACTATCCAGACTGATACGAATGATAGTATAGAAATAACATCCAGTATAGGCCCGAAATAAATTGCTAGATCTGCACGGGGAAGGTCATACACACTGCTTCGAATCGGATATGGCTTTATCACTGATGGTTGATTGATTAACACAATTGATGCATAAACCAGGGATATTATTATGGTTGAAACCAGTAACGTAAAAGATACTGAATATAGTAAGAGAAGTTTATTCATTCTTACCATAATCCACACAACTAGACTTAGCACCAGAAGCAATAGGAAGAATAATGCGGAGATATGACTAATGAAGATGACAACAAAAAGTGAGAGGATGTTGTAATTTTGCGAAACAACTGTTGATAGTATTATTATTGCGAGTACGGCAATAAGTGAGATTTGAACCATCCAAATTATAAGGTAAGAATTTTTTATTCCTAAGACACCTTTTAAACCAGAATCTGATTCTTTCTTTTCGATAAATCCAAGTATTACTACCGAAACT
>VBPR01000233.1:0-530 GCA_005877345.1 Nitrososphaerota archaeon | reverse complement strand
CTGGTAATAGTTATGTTGAATTGAACCATGGTTTAATTACACAAGTCGGTATAGGATGCAAACGACCTTCTTCGATACCGAACAAGTAATAATACCAGAAATATTCTTAAGCAACGTTATTTCAGATGGCATAGTTGCTACAATGGTTAGAATTCCAGATAGCACAATCAAACTAAATTTGTACATCATACTATCTTTAGTAGCAACTTACTATATTACTCTGCCCGTCTTAACCGGCTATACTGTAGAATTTTATTCGAAAGGTGAATCACCATTTGGTATATCTTATGGTGATTGGATAACGAAATATTGGAACTGGGACTTGTCTATTCCACTAGACCCGAAAATAAACGACTTTCTTGGCCTAAAAGAAAATGGATGCCTGGTTCACAGGGAAAATTCTACGGTTATGTTAGCTGATACTGCTGCAGGAGGTATTTGGAATCAGAAATGCACAATATCCCATAATGCAGGGATACTAATTCCGATTTGGACTGGAGAATGTGACCAGGGAACAAAGGCTTTTGAAA
>VBPR01000232.1 GCA_005877345.1 Nitrososphaerota archaeon | reverse complement strand
TTTGATCCTATAACAGGTTTGCTCTGGGACACAGAGAACGGACCACATGAAGGAGATGAGATAAACCTAGTGCATCCTGGATTCAATAGCGGATGGCAGCAGATTTATGGCTTTTCATCTTCACTAAAAAAATTTGATGGTAATGAATTGGTAACATTTGGTGGCAGAGGAAAGTACGAAGAGCCAAAAGTAGTTTGGGCTAAGAGCACTGGGCTGACGTCGATAGTATTTCTAGATTCTGATAAATTGGGTGCGGAATATAAAACTGATATCTTTGTTGGTGACGTTCATAATGGCCGTATATACCACTTTAAATTGAATAATGAAAGGAACGATCTTTTACTTCCTGAGAGCCTTGCAGGTAAATTTATTCAGAACCCAGTCAATCCTGGAGCCGAAAGTATAGTATTTGGTGACGGATTTAGCGGAGTTACCGATCTTACAGTAGGGCCAGATGGTTATTTGTATGTGGTATCTATAGGACAGGGCAAAGTATATCGAATATTGCCCAAATAAAATCTTTGAAAACCCATTTGTTTTTCTTCTGTAATGAAATAGTAAATATACGATCTTAGAAGAACCAGACGTGCCAGTAGCAAAATTAAGTTCCCAATGCACATATTAATGACCCATAAATTACACAGTGAATTAAGGATTCTAGATTGGATTTTATATCTGGTTTGTAGTAACGAAATAAAAAAGTTTGAAGGGATATAATATTAATTGAAAATTATCTGAGACTTAACTCTTCTCGATACTCAGATTCAATCATATCTGATGCCTCAAGTATAAATTTGATCTGGTTCATTACAAGTAATCGGTAGAAGTTTAACACATCTTGTTCCACGTGTCCACGTTCACGCTCTATATCATAAATCTGCTCTTTTACCTTTTTCATTAATTCATCGCATACACCGATCGCCAAGTCTTTTTGCTCTTCAGTAATATCCTTGTTTTGTTTCTTTAAGTGAATCTTCATTCCCTTACTTAAATTTCGTTTAGGTTTAGGTTTGATCATTTAGTGTCCAAAGGTGCGAGAGGGATCTTATTATTCCTTGCTGCCCATTTCGTCGGTCTTAAAAAAGATATAACCTACCTCCATACTAACTGGGAATGTGCAAATAAAGACAGTTCACGCTGTGGCAATTATCTGTTCAATAACTGGGATTTCACTATTGGCAAATTCATTAGAAGTTAACGCTCAGTCACAAGAAGAATTAAAAAAATATGAAAACGGCAAATTTGGGATAAGTTTTCAATACCCTTCTTCGTGGGGAGAACCTCTTGAATTGGATTGCCGAGATCCTACGCTAGTTGCTTGTGGTCACTCATTTATCATATTGCCCACACCTGAGGAGATGGCTAACGCTACCCAGCCACGTTCGGAAGCGACCGTGAGCCCTTCCGAGAATGCAACAGAAGCAGTATTGAAGGCTGCTGAACAAATATTGGCAAACGTCACGGGGGTGAATGTCATCGACACGCCTTCGCAAGAACATAAATTTGGCTCATATACAATGGGCGCTACACTAATTGAATTAAATAAACCTAAAGTAGACTCTATCCCATGTTACTGCAATACATTGAAGGATTTTGTTGTTTGGGATTATATTAGAACTCCCCAAGAAGGTAGAACTTTCATAAATGATAATCAAACAATTATAGGAAATAATTACAGTGCCTGGCAAACAGAAACAAAGTTCAGTGATTCAGGTAATAAGCATTTTACGGTGAAAGCTCTAAACGGTAACATTGGTTATAGATTTGGTTACTCGGGACCTGCAGATAATCGATTTAACAAACATCTAGATGAATTTAAAAATATGCTGAAAACTGTAACACTCACCGCTCCGATACCTGAAAAGAAACCCTCTTTCTTGAATTCTACCACCATTTCGAATACTTCATCTACTGGAAATTCAATACCATTCCTAAATAAGTCTCATTCAGTCACAATACTTCACCATAATTCTTACACAGATAGTGTTGGATACTTTCATGTTGTGGGAGAGGTTGAAAATAATACCCCCAGCACTGCGGAATTTGTGCAAATAACCGGCACTTTTTATGATATTAATAATGCGGTTGTAGGCACTCAGTTTACATATACTAACCCGCCTGACATTAGTTCTGGTGAAACGGCTCCCTTCGATTTAACATTGATGTCTGCAAGTGTTCCTACTTCACTGATAGATCATTACAAATTAGTTGCAAGTTATCAATGAAATTCCCTCTCTCTAAAGTACTTGGCATAATAAATCCTCATATTGCTAATTGATTCTATGAGCATACGACAAACACTACAAAAAGGAATTGAAGACTCTAAAAGATGGATTGAAGTAGAAAAGGATGATACTACATACAAACGAGATCTTGAAAAAAGAATTGAATTGATAAATTGGGCTCTAGAAAATAGGTAGAATTCGAATGTCCAGATTTGTGATCTAATTGAATCTAAAATGAATGAAAATATATTAAAAATAAATCAAACGCATACAATATTTGAAGCAGATCAAATGCATAGTGAATTAAGAATATTGGATTGGATATTCTATCTAATTTGTAGTAACGAAATAAAAAGAATGTAAGTTGTAATACATTTCCACTCCTGTAAATGGTTTTCTGAAAAAGATCTTTTAGTTATAATGCCCCCTTACTGTTATCCCATGTGGCATAAAAATGCGGTATTATTTCAATTATGACCGATTCTCCTCTCTTTAACGAATCCAAAAGAAATCGTGCCATATTATTGTCAAGACTGCCAGTATACTTGAGCATTAACTTTTCTACTATTGGTATATTTTTGTTAATATCTTCAGAAATAATGGCTGTACCTTTACCTCTAACTCCTTTATATGGTAAATTGGTTTGGTCTATACAAAAGTAAATATTATTTTTCTTCTTAATATTTCTAAGTTTCTTAGAGTTTTTACCTGTCTGAAAATAGATTCTCTCATTATCAAAATAATACCATACGGGATGTACATTAGGATCTGTTTTTTCATCTATTGTCCCTAATCTAGCGAATAACCTGGTATTTGAAAGAAAATCTCTTGTCTCCTCTTCAGTCATTGATGAGCCAAGACCCGGCTCGCTTGCATTAAGGATTTTCATCAAAAGTTAATTAACAGTTATGTTTAATAATATTTTTGCACCCGTTTATGCCGACTTGTAAAGTACAGTTTTCTAATTTAGCATACAGTCTTAGAAGGGTTACATTCTTTATAAAAAATATTTTTATTCTGCACTTTGGTATAAAGTATTAAGCGATCGCTGTTATTATGGGAGGGACGATGAAGGCAAGATAGAATTATAATTGTTGAAACCTTTTTCGTTTATTATTTATTGTATGTAAGAGATATTATTAATTCAACTGATGGGTTCGTTGGTTGTTTCTTGTTCAGCAGGCAACGTTTTCAGATCACGCTTCCCATCACTTGGCAAGTAGTATGCATCCTGGTAACCCTCCATTTACTTATCATATCTACGATTCATTAAA
>VBPR01000231.1 GCA_005877345.1 Nitrososphaerota archaeon | reverse complement strand
ACATGTTGGCTCTATTTGCATCGGTCCTCCTTATCTTTAAAACAAAATATTTCTTTCTATATTTAACTAATGTCACCAAACCAACAGAGCCTTTACCAAGTATGCATATTCTGTGTATTTGCACTTTACCAAATGAGAATACAGAGTTAATATCCAAGGTTAACAACTCTTTCATTCTGCTGTCATAAGTATTTTCATCAAATAAGGGATAAGTCAGCAAAAGTTTTAGACTTTCCCTATTTTCACTGTCTAATAAATTCTCCATCGCGAACCATATGATTAATAGCACTGAAAATAAAACTACTCAACTTTTTCTCATTTCCTATATAAATAGAATAACCTTTTTTAAGATCCAGTGAAATGCCAACAGGCTTTCCTGATTCAATGTCGTTTTGAATTATTTGGTTTGTATGTTCTTTTATTGACGTCTTCTCTCTCTCTTCAATAGTTACGATTGTAATATCGTCGGTCCATGTCATAATAGATTTCTCTCCCCTTTTCTTGATAAATGAATCTGTTTCGTTTTTTAGAAATATTTTAGGTCCAACATTCAGTTTTATTTTTGGGAGATTTGTATATTTTATCATAAAAATGAACGCTGCGTGTTCCTGTTCATCAGTAAAACAAAATTTCTTGATTATTTCAAATCCTGCATTAGCTAGCTGCTTTGAGATGCTAGTTAGTTTCTTCTTAAGCTGCCCCCACAATATATCGGGGCTTCTTATCCGGATTTTGAAATCAATTATTAACAAATTTGATTTGATATCACTTATAATTTTTATATTAGATCTGCTCGATTTCATAAAAAATTTCGTGGAAGGTGCTTTTAGAAAAAGTCTTGAGGCCAGCACAAATTTTGCAAGACACTCTGCTGATATTGCAGATCCCAAGTTTCTATTTGAATCAATAGGATCAATTATTATTATGGGACTTCGAAATTTTTCGATTGCGCTTTGGTCTGGCGATTCATGTGAAACAATGTAGTTTGGTGTGAGTTCAGCAAATGTCTGGAGAACATTTCTGAATGAGCCGTATTTCAAAATAAGTACTTCTGTTACATACCCACTAAAACCTGAAACGGATATCTGGGAACCATATATCCCAATTGATTTTAAGAATTTTTTTAGCACCCTAACTTCACTTTTCAAAAATTCGTTTAACTTCGTCTCCATGAAAATAGTATGAAATGGAGATCTATCTGCAGCACTTTTCCATTTATTCAGCTGAACCTTGTAACATGGTACTATGTTTATTCTGATTCCATTTAACTTTCCATTTACCTTTCCCTCAACATACGGATGTTCAGAATATCGTAAATAGGGATTGTATTTTTTCAAAGCATGGAAACCGACTGATTTACCTAGTTCTTCAAATTCATTTCGTTCTACCGCTGGTTCTATCATTACAAAAAAGTCTATGTCAGTATCATCTTCAAGCCAGGTACCTTTCGCAAACGAACCGCCAACTATCACATTTAAGATTCTCTTGTCATTAAAGTTCATAATTTCCTTCTGAATTTCTTTTGATATTTTTTCTAACTCGTTCTGTTTTGATTTTGGTGGAATGGAGGATTCTGATATCATTCGTATTACTTCATCTATACTATTCATTTGCCCTTCACCGAAATTATGTTCTCATATATAGGACCATGTGATGTAGTCATGCTCTTTTTTACAGAAATTGTATCAACTCTATCACTAATAGTAAAATCTGATTCAATGTCAAGTAGATTCAAATTTAGGGAAACCTTCTTTGTTCTAAATAGTGTTATGTGTGGTATTATCTCTTTTTCTATCTCTTTTTCGAACTTTAAGTCTAATTCTTTTAATTTAGATACCACGTTATCTGACATCCCGTTGAATGCAAGCCCTGTTTCTTCATCCAATCCGAGCCACACGACTTTAGCATGATTATTATTTGGGAATGCTCCTATCTTGCCATAATTAATTTTATATGAGTCAAAGTCAATCTCAGAAATTTTGGTAACTATCTTATCAAGTATCGAATTGTTAACCTCTCCAAAAAATACAAGCGTAAAATGAAAATTTTCTGGCCGCACCAGTTTTAAATTTTTATTATCCAAATTCCAATAGGAGACCAAATTTTGTTGAATCTTTTGAATTTCATTTTTTCTATAAATATCTGCGGCGACAAATACTCTTGGCACAGCAACAAATTATCTTATTAACTAATATTAAAATTTGAACAAATCTACACTTAGAGTATGACTTGCCACTATTCGATTCAATTTATTTGAATTATCGCTATCTATAGCAAATAATAAATAATTTACTAAAATTCATTCTGAGTATGTTATTTGGAAGGAATAAGATAAAGGATGGAGATTATGTTTTTGTATCTCAAGAATATTCTGAAAAAATAAGGCTTGTTATTGGAAGAATAATTTCTTTAACTGATTCAATCGCAAGGATTAGAGGCTCATATGTTATTCCATTAGGGCTGATAGAAAAAGTTTCTTCCGGACGAGGTGAGGGAAGACCAAGAGAAGTTCTCCAAAATCCCGATCCAAATAATTGTATTTTTATGTTAATAGATAATGTTGAAACAGGCAATTTTGATGAGGAAATTGATATTAACTCTTCAAAAATAAAGTGGATAAATGAAGAAAGGTTTCACGTACTTGACGGATGGATAAAGGAAAATCTTCCTGAAGTCTTTGCTAATGTATTAAGAGCTAAATCCAATGAAGATAGAATCCAGGCAAGGACTATTTTATTAGAGAAAATGAATTCTCTTTATGAAAGAGATCTAAAGGATCACATGTATGCTGTTGCGAGAAGCACCAAAATATTGTGATCTTTAAAAGTAGCAAACAATTAGTATTTCTAATAATCAGGCTTTACTAGGATTAAAGTAAATCGTGTAACAATATAGAAGGCATGAACATCTTGGAGGTGAAAAAATGAGTATTTTATTAAATCCCTCTTCGCCGACAAAAAAGTTTAACAAAAAAGAAGCAATCAAAATGAAATTAGAACAAATTGCTACCATCGTGGTTATTACTATATATGTAACAGTCACAGTTCTTGGTCTTACTGCGATAAATCCGGAAGTAGTTAACGGAATGCTGGGATAGAGCAAAAATAAAAAGATAACTTCTAATTACCAAAATTAATTTCCCCATTTTTCTTACTATAATATTGTTGATGTATGTCGGCACAATGTATATAGAAAGTTCAATGAAGGCCTATTCTACTTGTAGGGATAAAATTGTGGGATTTGATGAAAGTGGAATGGATACAAGTCCTGGCCAGTTTAAACTAGCATTGTCATATTATGGAACCAGATAAAATAGATATTTTTTTTTACTTCAGGCAAGGACTATTTTATTAGAGAAAATGAATTCTCTTTATGAAAGAGATCTAAAGGATCACATGTATGCTGTTGCGAGAAGCACCAAAATATTGTGATTTTGAAAGTTTTATATTATGGTCATGGGTAGAGCATTCATAAAATGGAATACGTATATGCTGCATTATTACTACACAAACTAAACAAGGATATCACTGAAGATAATGTAAAGAATGTCATAAAGGCTACTGGTGCAAATCCAGATGAAGTCAAGATAAAGGCATTGGTAGCAGCCTTGAGTGAAGTAAACATAGATGAGTCACTAAAATCAACTCCCATGGCTATGGCCGTACCAGCTACTGCAGCTGCTGCAGATTCGGGCACGACAGAAGCAAAGGATGAAATGAAAGAAGAGAATAAGGACGAAAAGAAGGAAGAAGAAGCTTTAGAAGGATTATCTTCTTTGTTTGGATAACTCTAGTGAACATTGGTCCATTCTAAGGGTTGAGGATTTTTTCCTGCGGGCAATTATTATGCTCACTATAATGCATAGTCCTTGAAATGAGATTCATGGAGATTAATGCTAAAGTAAAAAGTTCTAGCTTCGCTATGTTATCACCCTACCTAATTTATACTATTTCGCAAATTATTGTTCTTTTTTACAGAAATATTTTTGACTTATACGGGATAATTATTGTGATCACTCGGTTTTTACCGATTTTTCATTTGTGTAAAAAGTATTTGATTAACCTTAGTGTTGTTCAGAACAATAATCTATATTTCATGTTAATTTTTGTATCCACTAAAATACTCTCATGCATAATCCTGTGTATCTACCAGGAATATCATATTCTAGCACTGACTTGGTAACTTATACTTTAACTGGATTATAATGTAAAATCATATTGTTAGAATTATAAATAATAAGAATAATTTTGGTGCATGGATTTGAGAACATCGATATGTAGTTTAAATTAAATTCATTATTGAGTTAGTGTAGGTATAACACGTGCAATTATTTTCTACGAGAACTGGATTAACAATGATATACCAAAGCATATTCATTCTTTGGTTATCTTATTCAGCCAACAGAGTAGCCTTTGTTCTTTAACTTATTGACCAAATTCTGAGCTTTAATTTCTTCAGTTGAAATTATTTGCGCTGCAGTATCTTTTGACAAATAGTTTGATTCAAGTGCCAGAGATTGTGCCTGTCTGGATGCCTTTGACAGTAAATATCCCATCGATTCTCTTGTAAAGTAACTTGATTCAACTGCAAGAGATATAGATTCATTATATGATCTGCTCAATTCATTTTTGATTTCATTTATGTCAATTTTTAGATCATCTTCTGCAAATACTAACTTGTCTGCAATAGCGTAGTTTACTACGATTCCTGCTTCAATTGGCTTTATATTTAATTTTGACAGTAGAGACGCAAGTTTTGTAGATATTACATCGCCGGGCTTAGCAACGATTGTATCTCTAGTTACCCATATTGTGCCTTGATCTATCTTTGTAGGAACATTTGCTTCTTTGAATTCTGATAATACCGGACCTGGAGTTATTCCCGTATCGCCAGATGGAATCATTATTTCAGTTTTTGTTATATCTCCACCTTTTGCAGGTAGAAATACCTTATTTTGATCGAAAATAAGGTTGAGTTTGAAAGGATTAATATTGGTAAACATGAGCGCACATTGTCCCTCCAACTGGGAGCTCAATTTGTCAATACCCTGCACATCTGATATCTTTTCAAATGCCTTCTGTGTTACCCTATTTTTGATTACTTTGATGATAATTTCTTTGTGGAATTTTTTCCTTATTTTCATTAATTGCGTGGCTCGAACTTTATTTACCTTTGAAAGTGCTATCAC
>VBPR01000114.1:3612-3963 GCA_005877345.1 Nitrososphaerota archaeon | reverse complement strand
TATTATATGCAATGAAATGGTAATCAAAGTAACTTAAAAAACGAACGTTTACGTCAGTCACAATATCATTTCTCCTCATTTGTTACCAAATTTGAATATACAGAACTATTTTTCAATCTCATAGGGAGTAAAGTGGAATTTCGTTTTGTTATAGATTATTGTGTCAATGTGTTAAAATAGCAGATTCTATTCAAACATAAATATGAAATACAGAAGCAGAACAGAAATAGTGTCGATGATTCTAGAAGCAGCAAATGGTGGTGCAACTAAAACAAGAATTATGTACAAAGCCTTCCTCAGCTACGCTCAACTGAGAGAATATCTTGCTGTTCTTATTGAAAATAATTTACT
>VBPR01000114.1:0-3524 GCA_005877345.1 Nitrososphaerota archaeon | reverse complement strand
AACAGAGTCAAGAATACAATAAAATAAAAAACAGTGGGCTCCGGAATTAGAGCGCTAGCGTTATCAGTTCTACCGTATCCGGACCTCGACTTTGATAGCTTACTATTAATTTGTTACTGCTCGAATAACCAAACTTGTTATTTTTCTTCCATTTGTTTTTGAACAAAAGAAAACAGTGCGTGATCATTCTGTCTACTCTGCAGTATCATTGATCGGTGCAAAAGCTGAATGCGATGGTTACCTCTATCAACAATATACATTGAATCTGGGCTCTAATACAATTACCTTGATTTCTCAAAGATACAATCCTAGCTAGCAATGATTAATAAATCGATGCGGTTGAGTTCATGAAAGGTGTGACGGGATGAAATGCGAGAACCATGTCGTGAATCAGATCCTCGATGCTTACAAACCAATGTGGTCGCTAAATCATGCCATTTCTCTTATGGGTTGGGACTTTGAGACTTATATGCCTAGGAAAGGCACAGAAGAAAGGGGAATAGCCGATTCTCAACTTCATCTGCTGCATAAGGATCTTCTGCTAAACAAAGATTTTGTTGGTCTTGTTGAGTCAGCGAAGAAACTGGAGAGCCTTAGTGATTTAGAGAAGGGCATTGTACGAGTACTCAACAGGGAAATAACCAAGCAGACCAAGATACCCAAAGAGTTGACAGAAGCAGAATCTCTGGAAAGTATAAGGGGCAACATGGTATGGAGAGAGGCGAGAGAAAAATCTGATTTCATGATGTATGCATCCCACTTGAAGAACATGATAGAAATAAAGAAGCAAATCGCTGAGAAGATAGGTTATGAAAAGCATCCATATGATGCGCTTTTGGATTTGTTCGAAGAAGAGCTTACAGTAGATGACCTGGATAAAGTATTCGGTGCATTGACTCCGCGTATTCAGAAGATTCTTAAAAAACTCGTAGATTTAGGCAGCCCATTTTGCAAAGAGAGCAAACTTGAAAAATCAAAGTATGATATCCAAAGAGTTGAAGAGCTCAATCATGATGTTTTGGCTCTCCTACAATACGACATGAAACGTTTCAGAATGGATGTATCTACTCATCCTTTCACTGAGACTATGGGCCTCAATGACGTGAGGATAACTACTCGGTATGAAGGGACTGATTTCAAAAAGTCGATATCTAGTACTATTCATGAAGCTGGTCATGCGCTGTATGATCTGCAATGCGATCAGTCATTGTCTATTACTCCTCTTGAGGGTGGATCTTCGCTTGCACTCCATGAATCTCAGTCAAGGTTTTGGGAGAATATTGTGGGCAGAAGCCTGCCTTTTGTTCAATTGATAGCTCCCTTGATTAGAAAGCAAGTAAGTTTGGCAAACCAAGCAACAGATGACGAGTTGTACGTGTATTTCAATAATGTCAAGGCTGATTATATACGAGTTGACGCAGACGAAGTTACTTACAATCTCCATATAGCATTAAGATATGAGATAGAGAAAAAAATATTTGCAGATGAGCTCAGCGTCTCTGAGATTCCTGAATTCTGGAACAATAGAATGGAGCAGCTGCTTGGAGTGAGACCAACTAAGGATTCACAGGGAGTACTTCAAGATACACACTGGAGCAGTGGGCTCTTTGGCTATTTCCCTACTTACACTTTGGGAAACTTGGTTTCAGCGATCATTGCTTCAAAGATGCGCAAAGATCTGGAGGATTACGAGGAAGACATCAAGAGGGGTAATTTCAAGCCTATCAGAGATTGGTTAAGATTAAAAATACATCAGTATGGATCTGTTTATGCCCCCAAAATACTTCTTAGGAATGCCTTAAATGAAAGCTATAACCCGGATTACTTTGTTACCTACATAGAGACTAAATATCTTGGGTCCTGAGCCCTAGCATACTTTGATTAAAGCTACATCGACACTAATCCCACCGAACCAGATATATTGTTTATAACATTTTATTAATAATTATATAAATACTAGAAACTAATAACATGAGCACCTCGAACAAATCCCATCACAGGTAAATGAATTCCGAAACTGATCAATTTCATTAAGACTCTTAATGTAATTGATATATATAGTTGTAGATTATTAATGGAAATAGTCTTGTACCAATATTTATGTGAATATTGCCTTATAGCATATATATTCATAATAATCTGTTAAGCAATATTTGATTAACTTTTGCTCTGTTTTCCAGATCAAGATTGATTATTAGTATAGATTTCTTTTTGAACTGCTCGATTAAGGGATGTTGTAACTTTTGATGTACAACAACTATAACTTTCTTGTCAACAACAAGTAAATTCTTTACCGAGTCTGTGAACTCTCTTGATTTGAGTTCCATAGGACCGATTTCATCACAAATAATGACATCACAATTCTTTAACGCACGACACAGTCTCTCGGCCGCAAAGCGGCAGCCCGCAAGGTCAACGAAATATTTCCCAATCTTAGGACCATTTCCACTAATAGATGCCAGGACTCCTGTATCATTAGTATTAAGATCAATGAACTCGAATCCTACCCTAATATTATTAGTTCTGAGCTCTCTGGAAACTATACCTCCCACATTAAGCCCCCTATCTTTTAATGCTCTGGCCGCACGTATTACAGCCGTCGACTTCCCCACACCTGGAGCTCCAGTTAGGATTGTAATTGTCATTATTCTTCATTGAACAAAGCTATTCAAGTTATTATTACTTTAGAGTGATAAGATGTGGAACAGCTTCGTAGCCAACTCTGTCTCTAGCCCCTATTCTATTGCCAAACACTTGATTACTAGTCCGCTACGCTAATAATAGATTACATACACTATTGTATTGCATCCCACCGGACCGAATTAAAATAACGTTCATAACAGCGATTTTTTAATCATATTAAAAAATTCTTTATCCGACAATTTCTTCTTCTGTTCTATCCACTGCTCAACATCTTTTCCAGCCAGATATCTCAAAATTGGATTCTTAGTTGTTACTGCTTCCAAGACTTTATTTGCTACGAGTTCTGATGAAGATGCATTTCGTCTCATCTCCTCTATTCTTCCAGCCATTATTTCCATCATTTTTGAGTATTCCGAATCTGGCGCTTGCGATCTCTTTGCTATTACGTTGGAAAAGTTAGTTCTAACAAATCCCGGTTCTACCAATGCAACTTTTATACCAAAAGGCTCAAGTTCATACGAGATAGACTCACTCAGACCTTCTAACGCAAATTTGGTACTAACATATGCAGATCCACCGGGGTAGCCAAATCTACCTGCACCTGAACTTATATTTACTATTACTCCAGATTTTTGTTCCTTCATTATAGTAATGACAGCTTGGGTTACTCTTATAACTCCAAAGAAGTTGGTCTCATACTGTTGCTTGATCTCATCCATACAAAGCTCTTCAAATGCTCCTACCAATCCATAGCCAGCATTATTAACTAATACATCTATCCTTCCTGTTTCGAATAGAATTGATTGGATGGCTTCCCTTACTGATTTATCACTAGTAACATCAAGCTGAATAATTTTAATTGGCAAGTTTTCTCCACTCTG
>VBPR01000042.1 GCA_005877345.1 Nitrososphaerota archaeon | reverse complement strand
CCAGTTTTATTCATTCCTGCGCTGGCATTCCCGGCTGTTTTTGAAACATTCGTTGTCACATTCTGTGCACTTGCAATGGATGCATAGGCTAGAGCAAACACAAACAAGCAAATGATACTTCCAATGTATATTCCTTTTTTCATCAAAACTACATGGACAACATTGCTTTAATAGTTATTCATTTTAATTTAGGTTAAAAAACTTGCTATCAGAAGGCAAGACTACCATAGCTTAAGTAAAACATATGACTATTTTTTTCATTCCATCACAGATTGGCTTCAGGTCGTTACTTAATATCTCCTTAACCAAGTTTCATATTTTTACAATTTTTTAAAAAGAAACGTTAAGATTATTTGTAATACAACTAACAACTATGATTAATCATAAGCATGAAACTGGTGTCGAAAATGTACTAGTATTGCAAGGCGGTGGTTCCCTTGGCGCTTTTGCATGTGGAGTTTTCAAAGCCTTTGCAAAGGAAAATATAAAATTTGACATAATTGCGGGAACATCAATAGGAGGCATTAACGGAGCAATAGCTGCAGGCAGTATAAATGATAAGCCTGAGAAGAATCTAGAGCGTTTTTGGTTGGACTTGGCAAGAAGCAGCTACAATATTATACCAGATATCTTCACCTTTGATTTCGACTATCATAATTATCGAGCTAAATTGAAGAGATCACCAGCCGCCTCTTTAAATGCAGCATTTTTTGGAGTTCCAAGTTTTTTTGTACCAAGATGGTTTAACTTCAATAATTCCAATCCAAAATCATCACAAATGCAGGATTACGTTCAGCCACCGTGGAAATGGACCTATATATACGACAATTCTGTCATAACAAAGACAATTGAGAAATATATAGATTTTAAAAGACTATCCCCACAGACCGAACAAAATAATCCTAATGGTGGTAATAGTAATTCTAATACTCGTCTTATAATTACTGCAGTTGACGTGCTTACAGCTGAACCTCTCATATTTGATAGCTACAAAAGACATATTGAGATGAAGCATCTTCTTGCCACGATCGGTTATCCCCAATATGGATTTCCTTGGGTTGAAGTAGGTGAGGGTACATTTGCCTGGGATGGGTCCCTATTAAGTAATACACCAATACGCGAAGTAATGGTGGCATCTCCAAGTAAAAATAAAAATATTTTTGTTGTGGAAAATTATCCAACAAAAATAGAAAAGCTTCCTGCGAATATGAGTGAAGTTATGTCAAGAGCTAAGGATATTATGTTTAGTGATAAGACTCAAAGCCTTGTAAAAATGTCAAGACTTATCACCCGCCATGTTAATTTGATTGAAACGCTATATGATGTATTCCAGGAATCTGATCAATCAAAAATAGATAAAGACAAAATTGATTATATTAATAAAGAACACTCAACACTGGTTGAGAAGCATGGTGCCAAAATTCTAAAGCTACATAGAATCACTAGAAATATACCAGAGACGCCGTATCCTCTACAAAATGCTGATTTTTCTGTTGAGACAATAAAGGAACTAATTAAACAAGGGGAGACCAAGGCATTAGACTATCTAAAACAATAGGCTATCATTGAAGCGATTTTGTAGATCATCAAGATAAATACTATAATCTCATGAAGTAGATTAGGAGTCACCAGTTCCGTAAATTAGTAAATTAACTAATCTGAGGCTTCCTGCTCACTAATATAGTATCTTTTTTTTCCAATCATCACGATCTTTTTCTGCTGGTAATTTAATCCAATTCTCATATGCCTCATTATATTTTTTAGACCAACTGTTGCAGGTATTATGTACGTTCGTTGTTTCAGGTAACTTGATAGTGCTGCCTATGTTTTCATCGCTAATTTGTTTTTCTTTAGAGTTTGAGATATCCGAAAGATATTGTTTATCATGTCTATTGTTCATATGTTCCTGGATTACTGGATTGTCGAGATCTCGCCAAATTATTAGTCCATCTGAGGAATTTGATGCAATTGATAATGTAGCCATTATGAGACGATCTGAAGGAGGCCTGTAATCAAGCTTTGAATAATTATAGGTTATAGTTGGGTATATTATATACCTAATCGGTTTTTTAAAAATCTCTGAGAATATATGCAATTGCCTTTCCAAAGTCGACACATTATAATAGCAGCCACTGGCCACAACTAAACCGTCAATAAAGTTGTCGTATTTCTTTACAACTACTCCAGTTTTTCGCCCTTCAAAATATACTGTTGGATAAAACTTAACATCCTTGCTTTTATCTTTAAGCTGTTCAGAGAGCCCGGAATATTCCATAAAATCTATGTTATTCTTGAATTTTGTATCAGTTCTTGTGCTTATCCAGTTGAAATCATCAATTGTAAAACCCCCAAATGACCTTGGATATTTCTTTTCAAGAGAGTTGAAGTATTTTATCCATCCTTTCCAATCGTAACTCGTATCAGATCCACCTTCGGACGGTGGGAGTAGAATGATTATTATTTTTAAATTCGTCTTACTTGCAGTTTCTAGTAAATCGTCTGTCATTTTTAGAGATTTAGGATCTTCAAAGTTATTCATTACATAATAGTACTCCCGATAGCCTTTTTTTAGAAGTGTATCCATTGCTTTTTTCTGTTCCTCGCCTTTTAAATGCTGAAGAGCAAAACTGGTATTAATAGGAGTCCAGAGCCCAACAGTAAAATCTCTAGAAGCAGCCTCTCTTGATGTGGTTACATCAATATTATTACCATTTTTAATACCGTTTTCTGCACTCATTTCTTGGATTGTTTCCTGCCGATTTATGGTGTTTGAGAAAAAATGGGTATCATTTTGGAGAAGAGAAAAAATGGAGAATGAAGTTGGATAAGAAAGAAGGGCTTGGATTAATAAATAACAAAATATGCCAATTCCAAAGAAAATGACTAACACCGCAACATTCATGAAAAACAAGCAAAATTTGTCCTTCTATTAAATATATGTTAATACTTTTGCGACACCACTACCTAAATCCAATGAGTTCGTCGGTGGACGAGTAATTCCTCTTCTGTATTTAGTCTCCAACCACATATTTCGCACATGACAAGATTTGAAATTTCTTCGATCTTTTTTGGAATTCCCACGGTGAGAATATTCTCCAATTCCATAATTTTATATCTGAATAGATTATGTGAATCTAGATAATTTCGTAGAAT
>VBPR01000041.1:578-1078 GCA_005877345.1 Nitrososphaerota archaeon | reverse complement strand
CTGTTCCCATTTCTTAGATTATTTTTTTCTAATGATATGCTTATCTCATCGCTTTCAGGGATCATATAGATACTGGAAACTACATCCTGAGAGGAGAGATAACTTTTAACAGCCTGGGCTAGTAATACGTCACCTGCAAAATTGATTACTATATGCACCATATTAACCAGACTTGTACTTAGAGGTAGCATTAGATTAAATTATTAACAATATATAGTATTAAATTCAAGTTTTCGTTTTCGTTACTAAATTACATTTCCAATACAAAGAGACAATTATATCGAACAATAATGCAGACCAAAAGGAATATTATTTACAGTGAAGCTCATTATTCCTAATGAATCCCAAATAGTGAACTATTCTAACAAAAAAAGAAAATGAAAATTTACTTTGACATTTGCGAAAATGCTGCTTCTGCAGCACTTTTCATTTCCTCTTCTGAAAGATCTTTTTTATGAGTCGCAATGGACCACAGATGTCCAAAGGGGTCCTCTAGTCGA
>VBPR01000041.1:0-561 GCA_005877345.1 Nitrososphaerota archaeon | reverse complement strand
GCACCGGCAGAGACTGCTTTATCAAAAAGTGCATCAACATCTTCAACATATACATACATGGATACTGGACTTCCGCCAATCGAGTTAGGTGAATGACACTTCATCTCCGGATATTCATCTGACAACATAAAGAGTGAATCACCTAACTTTAGTTCAGCATGCGCAACCCTACCATCAGGACTTTTCATACAACATCGTTCCTCAGCTCCAAATCCCTTTTTATAAAATTCAATCGCCGCATCTCCATTTTTGACTATCAGAACAGGGGTAATCGAATGATAGCCTTCCGGAATTTTTTTTGCTTCATTCATATTATCATTTTATTTGTTATAATATTTATCATTATGTAAATATTTAAATAATTAATTAATTAACTAACATTAATGGACTCCCCTTGGAAGGCAGTTTCCGACTCGAGCAGACGAAAAATCTTGCTTTTGTTAAAAGAAAGAGATATGACGCCTACTGAAATTTCAAAGCATTTTCAATTTTCTCTGCCTGCGGTATCTATTCATCTACGAATTCTCAAAAATTCTGACTTGATTTTAGAACAGAAGGTTG
>VBPR01000219.1 GCA_005877345.1 Nitrososphaerota archaeon | reverse complement strand
CTATTAAAGTTGCTGTCCCTTTGCCTTTGACCCCCTTATAGGGGAAGTTTTCATCGTCTATTGAAAAGTAAATGTCTGGTTTGTTCCGTATACTCTTAACTTTGCTTGACGACTTTGACGTCATGATGTGAAATCTTTCTGACTCCTTTTCATAATCAAACCAAACCGGTTGGATGTTTGGGTGACCTTTTGCATCGATTGTAGCCAGTTGTAAATTCAATTTGCTTTCTAGGAAATTATTAACTTCGCTTTCATTCATTCTTGGGAAATGCACGTCTTCAACTTCAATCGACTTAATTATCAATTATGATACCCTCGCGATACTGGCTAATAGTAGTAAGTTCCAAAATCTCACATACAATCTTTGTATAAACAAATAATTATGTTTTATTGGCTCACAAACGTTCAAATCACGCCGAATCCTCTCATTTACTTTTGTAAGATATAAACAAACTATAATTTCGTTTATTGCTCATTGATTTGTATTGTCAGTTCTCCTCGGCTGTTCAGGATGGAGCTACTCTAATTCTTTTGAGAGAGGAGGCTGGATTAACGTATTTTATCCCGATGCTCAATATGCTCAATTTTTCAATACAGCTGAAATGGATGCCACGTTCTATGAAAAACTAGAGCAACTCCAGACAATTTTGAATTCTCAATTAAGGTTCCTGAAACAGTAACTCATGATAAGCGACTTGACGTAAGTAAAGGGGCAATGGCACTTTTTGACGAGTTCTTTGAAAAGATATCGCCTCTAAAATCTGCTAATAAATTAGGAGCTGTACTTATTCAATTGCCACCAAGTTTCACTGTTAAGGAATTTCAGAATACAGAAGAATTCCTTGACAGACTTCCCAGCGGATATGACTACGCTATTGAATTTAGAAATCCATCATGGAATACTGAAGGACCATGGGAAATGTTAAAACATTACAACATAGCAGCTGTAATGACTGATTCTCCCGAACAGGACAATCTGCAATTTCTATCTCAAGCGATTGTAACTGCAAACCACTGTTTTATCAGATGGCATGGAAGACGGGTAAAACCTAGATACAATTATCTTTACTCAAGGGAGGAATTAAAACCATGGGTCGACAAGGTCAGACAATTATCTAATGAAACAGCTGTTGTAAGAGGCTATTTTAATAACCATTATGGAGCTCGAGCAGTGGTAAACGCGATTGAATTCAAAGAAATGCTCGGCGCGGTCTTGTCTGAGAAGGAAAAAGCTCTACTAGAACACGCTAGAAATTTCTTTTTTGAAGCTTCGAGGCAATCAACACTAGACAGGAGCCTGAAGTAGTGGTTGTGTTTAATTTATACTCCAAGTTCATTTTTGAGCAAGCTGCAAGCTTGTAACAGCTTCTTATGTTTTGTTGGCCATTTTTTACTTAAATGAGTAAACAAGGCAAGGAAAACGAACTTGGCACGCGAAAGAATCAAAAGAGCCTGAGTCAAGCAAAAGATAACCCAGAAACAGATACTTATGAAAACCCGATACAGAAACCAGCACAGTCGGTCGATGACGATAATGCTAACGAAGACCCGACCTAATTTTTCGTCTAATGATTGGATGAATGAATAATGACAGCAGAATCTCCTGTTAAGGTGTTTGTCGTAGATCGTGATAACAACCGAGTTGAAGTACTTTCTGCAACCGGAACATCATAGGAACAGTATTAGCATCGCATCTCTCCTAGTCTACAAGCATCCCGACGGCCACGAACATAACAAGGTTAACTATTATGATCATCAAGAATTTGAACCATTAATGCGTTAGTGTGGTAAATAATAAATGAGAAATTACATATAATATTCATTGGGGGATCAAAATTTGTGAATTCGTTTGTTCCCGGTATCCCCTACATAGATGGTTACCAGAATTGTCTACAGCAAGACTGTGAGGAAACATAAATTGTCCGTTTTTACTTCCTTTTGATCCAAGCTCACCTTTGTATTTGAGTTTCATTTCTAGGGCGTTAACTTCGTTACTATAAATGCAAGTTTGACAGATTAATATAATAAATAGTGAGGTAATGAAAGTAGAACGTACGGACATTTTCAACGTATCCATAGATATACAAAAAACTTTTTTTAACAAATTATAAAAAAGTTAGATCAGAAGTTACTATTTTTTCTTTTCGCTAGAACTCTCTGTTACGTTTCCATTAAATTTCTCAGACACCTTTTCGCTTGATTTCCCTCCTACGTTTATGTCCACAAATTCGGGTCTGTTAAAAGGTGAATTTTGTCCATGTTCACACTTCAAATTAAAATTTTCGGTACTCATCGTGCAGACGGTGTACGGTTCTCCGTTTTCTACGGTTAGACCTGGAAATGTGAATACATATGAAGTTTTATCAGAGGTCGAGTTTCCTGCGTTGTGTAACTTAACCTTCGTCTGATCACCGACATTGACTATTGTTATGATATCTTTTGTTGAGTCTGTAATACCATAAAGACTTACAACAATCTTGAAGACATCTTTTCCGACGCCGGATTCAGCCATAACTCTTGACGGTGTACTTCCGAACAATAGCCCGAACCCTAACGCCAGCACTATTGCAATGGCAAGGAAATATGCTTTCATTAATGGAAACATGTACGACAATAGATAATAAATAATTAACTGGCATTCTATAATTTTGAGAACCGAGTGAAAACTGAAAGAGCCCTACGGGAGACCGAATTGGGCTAGAAAAAACAATTCTCCTCCCCTTAGACCTTTTAAAAGAAGATAATTATTATCGTAAACGCCAAATAAATCATTAACTCAAGAAATAATTCCTATGGTACTACGACCAATTGCCCTGTCATAACTGGCAAATGATACGAGCAGTAGTAAGTAAACACTCCAGTTTTGTCTCCCGTGAAGGTTTCATTTCCGTTCTGACCGAAACCAAGATCAATATTAACCTTATATGGATCTCCTATGATAAAGTTGTGTCTTACTGATTTATTGTCGTCAACATTGTAAAAATGTATGGCAACTTTATCTCCCTTATTTACAACAAGAGTATGAATCGAGAATGAATCTCCTGCAATCTTTAATTTGTTCTCGTCGACGTTACTCAAAAAACCTTAACACAAATTGATAAAATATCCGTAAGTAGTAAGAAACAGAATATGGTCATAAAACAATTGGTTGATCAAGTCGCCGCTATAGATAAGCAATTAGAGAAAATAAATAAAACCGTAGCTCGGTTAAAAACCACTCCGACCACACTCAGAAAAAAAGTTAGGAAGATTAAAAAGAGATCATGACAATTACTATAATGGTATTAAGAATACCTTTTACCAAATAACTAAAAATTATTTACGGAAGCTGAGGAATATGCCCATTGTCCCCTGTTAGCAGTGGAGATCAACAGTAACACCAAGTTATGATACTATATAGGTCTACCATGATGGAGATTCCCAGATTCCTCTTTTTTGCATCCGCGCTGTTAACAGCATGGTTCCCGACGGGCCGGTATTTGGTTCTGTTGGCAAATAATATTATGGTTTTAGACTCTGATACAAATTCCTTCTCCAGATTCAACTATGAACTTTCTATTATAAAGATATTAGACAATCTTCTAAGTTCTTACCGACTAGGCTTGTGACTTACATAAGACTGTTCAGAGTAGAACACTTTCTTACAGTTATATCAATAGATAAATGTTTTACACTAAAAATACAATTTCAGAAATAAGTGATCGGACTCGATTATTATTTACGTATTATCGAAGTTCTGTTCATTTGACAGTTTGTTGAATAATGATATAATTTTTTTAAAATCATATTCACTAGCTTTTAATTTAGCAAATTCTACAAGATCAGTAATTTTTAAACATTCTCTGATATCATCTACAGGATAATTATTTTTTTGTATTAATTGAATTAATTCTTCACTAGTTATTTCTCTTTTGATACCTGAATCATGACTCAAAAACAATCTGATAGATTTTCCTGCAGTACCGAAGGCTTCCTTGTATCGTCCTTTATCATGATACTTGATAGCTTCATCTATTAGTTTTTTTGATTCGGTAACATGATCGAAGGACTTTAAGTTTGGAATTGAAGATGAATCAATAATAGTAAACCTTTCTTTATTTATGAATTTTTTAATTACAAAATAAATAGATATTGCAGATACGATAGTAACAACAATTATTATTAATAACATTAAATTCAATGGGTTAGAATTTCTATCTTCTAGTGTAACTTGCTTTATCTCGTCATTTACGAAATTTGCGATTATTTTAGCGTTAGCATGTTTTTGATCCTCATATTTCAATATGATATTAGTCTCATTTCCGTTAGCATCAAAAGTGATATCATTTTGAGAAAATCCTTCTGTAAGTAACTTACTATGAAATTGTCGATACAATATATTTTGTTTTAACTTTTGTAAAAGTTTTTCTTGTTCAGCTTGCGATTGCTCAGTTATCTCCGTTATTGTTCCATTCTTCATATTTCCTTGCAATGTGGCCCATTTTCCATTTGTGCTATTGTATTTTATATCAAAGCTGCCAGTAACGTTAGATATTGCATTCAAATTACTCCTACTCATGTTATATCTGTTTTTTAAGAGTTCTTGATGTCTATTTAGAAAATCATTATTGGAAAATAGTTTCTGTTCGAATTCTTTCTTTATTTGTTCTTGATTTTGTACCTGTTTTTCCAACTGTTGTTTTAATGCACTGCTATCTTGAGCCAATTGGTTGTTTTGAAGTTGTTGTTGTTTATTTTGTGATAGATTTTGTTGATTTCCAAACAAGTTGTTTTGAAGCTGTTCCATCTGCTGCTGTTGTTGTGAAAATAAATCCTGTTGATTCCCTAACAGTTCGTTTTGAAGCTGTTCCATCTGCTGCTGTTGTTGTGAAAATAAATCCTGTTGTTTAGATTGTGTGTTCGGTTGTGAGGAACTCTGCATTTTATTTTGCTGGTGGGTATTTTTTTGGGACTCATCAGATACAAAATGAATTATTATAGGACCTAGAGAAACAATTCGATCTCCATTTTCATTATAATTAAAATTTATGTTAACGGTAAAATTGGAGGGAGTGTCTGACTTAGCTAAATCCAAAGAAACTTTGGTATTTTCTTCGTTTATAGAAAGAGATTTTTTTTCAGTGTTATAATTTGATAATTGTATGTTTCCTTGGTTAATCAGCTGTGTTATAGTATATTCCAATGTGCCTGAAATCTGTTTTCTATAAGTATTGTTAATCTCAATTGGAATTATCGCATTTTCACCAGTCTTAAAATAATATTCAGTTTGATTCGTTGATAGCAAAATATCTTGTGCGTAAACAGCTTGGAAGAAACCCATAAAAATAATCAATAATAAAGCAACTATCTTCATTGTATTATTCTCCCTCTACCATACCTCAAATAGAATTGTAAAAAGAAGAAGCCAAGTGCAGCAATAAAAAACCAATCTTTGATGTTAGTTTCCTCTGTTTCTCGCTTTATATCCGAACTGATATTCTGGTAGATTTCATTTAAAGTTTTGATATCTACCGATTTGAAATATTTTCCCCCTGTCTTATCCGCTATGGATTTGAGTGTATTTTCGTCTAGTTCTGCGTATTGGGGACTGCCGAAGAAATCATAACCTACCAGAGTTTTACCCTTAGAACCAAGTCCAACTGTGTAAACTTGAATATTATTTGATTTTGCAAACGATATCGCCTCAGAGGTCGAGATCACACCAGCGTTACTCACACCGTCGCTAAGCAGAATCACAACTTTTTTCTGATTTTGAATAGATGTTGCCATATCAATTCCCAAACTCAATCCATCACCAATGGCTGTTTCACCATTAGTTGGAGCAATATTGGATAGTTTTTCTAAAACCTTGTCCTTATTGGGACTGAGATATGCCGCGGTTGTTGCACCAGTGCCAAAAATTACAATTCCTGCGTTATCTTTAGGAAGTAATGACTCGACAAGAGTTTTTGCAGAATTTTTTGCAGCTTCGAGTCTGTCAGGTTTATAGTCTGTAGCTTGCATACTTCCAGAGACATCAATCACAAGTACTACGTTTACTCCTTCTTTACTTTGTGCAAGTGGAATATGTGGGTTAGCAAATCCCACAATCATCGATCCGATTGCGGCTAAAGAAATAAAAAGTAACCATAAATCCCTATGAGATTTTCTCTTATTGGCTTCTGCAGATTTAATAAATTCTAAATTACTGAACTTTATAGCTTCCTTTTTCTTTTTGGATATAATTTTACGATATAGAAAATACAGACCGGGAAGAATAAGAAGAGCGATTAAAACGATTTGAGAATCAAATCCGGACAAAATCATTGACTCCTAATTCTCTTCTTGAAAAAATTTCTTAAAGGCACCTCGTAATTTTCATCAGTTAAAATCTTTATACAATCAAGTTTCAGCTTTCCTAGAGTTGACATAAATTGTAACTCATTGTCTAATACAATTTCTGTGTATTTTCTCAGAAATACGGGATTAGACGTATCAATAAGAATCTGTTCTCCAGTTTCTTTATCTTCAAGCTCAATCAATCCTATTTGTGGAATTTCTTGTTCACGTAAATCAACGATTTTTAGTAAAATTATATCATGCTTCCTCCTCAATATTTTCAAAGGTTTTGAATAATCATTAGAATCAAAAAAATCTGAAACTATAAACAAAATAGCGCGCTTTTTTAGAATTTGTGATACCTGAACCAGAGTTGCTTTCAAGTTAGTTATCTTTGATTTTGGCTGGAAAGAAATGATTGAACTTAGAATTTGCAGAACATGTTTTTTTCCTTTTCTTGCAGGAATGAATTTTTCAATTTTTTCCGTAAATAAGAAAATACCAATGTTATCATTATTTCTCAGTGCTGCGAACATCAAGCTTGCAACTATTTCTAATGCTTTTCTTTTCTTAGAAATCTTATTCCCAAAACTTTCAGAGTCAGACAAATCTAAAATGAAATATACCTCTACGGATCTTTCTTCAACAAATTCTTTAACGTAAGGTTGATTATATCTGGCCGTGACATTCCAATCTATAGAACGTACATCGTCTCCAGATCTATATTCTCGAAGCTCTGAAAATTCAATTCCTTGTCCATTAAATAAGGAACGATAATTCCCTGCGATTAATTTATCCACTAAATATTTTGTAGAAATTTCGAGTTTTTTGATTTGTTTTAGAATTTCTTGTGTTTGTTCCATAGGATCACTTCAAATGATCATAACAAAAATTAAGGGACAGGGACCGTCTCTACTATTGTTTTAATTATCTGTTCGCTTGTAATATACTCTGCTTCTGCATCATACGTGAGAAGAATTCTATGCCGAAGTACATCGTAGATAATATCTTGAATGTCTTGTGGAATTACATATCCTCTCCCATTGAGAATTGCATTTGATTTAGCACCCACTGTTAACCAAAGGGAAGCTCTCGGTGATGCACCATACTCTATCTTATTATCAATATCTAGATCATAATCTTCCGGATGTCTTGTAGCATCGACAATCTGTGCTACGTAGTCACGGATTTTTTGGTCGGTATAAATTTGGTTATTAAATATTTGAATTTCTGTTAATTGATCAGTAGAGATTATTTTCTGTACCTTAACATCAAATCCTTCTGTGAATCTCTGAATAATTTTTGATTCCTCTTCTTTTCGAGGATATGAAATCAATAGTTTAAACATAAAACGATCAATCTGTGCTTCCGGTAACTTGTAGGTACCTTCTGATTCAATAGGATTTTGAGTCGCCATAACAAAAAATGGTTCTTTTAGTAGAAATGTCTCTCCTTGTATGGTTACTTGTCTTTCTTGCATTGCTTCTAATAACGCCGATTGGACTTTTGGAGGAGCTCTGTTTATTTCATCTGCTAAAACAAAATGAGAAAAAATGGGTCCTTTTACTGTCCTAAATGTTGCAGAATTATGATCGTAAATTTTGGTTCCAATAATATCAGCAGGTAATAGATCAGGCGTGAATTGTAAACGTACAAAATTCGAATCAATACATTCTGACAATGTCCTTATCAACAAAGTTTTAGCAAGACCAGGAACTCCCTCTAATAATACGTGGCCTCTTGACAACAATGCCATTACTAATTTAGCAATGATTTCGTCTTGACCTACGATTACTCTGCTAATCTCGCTATGCAGATTAGAAAGAAGGTGGCGATATTGTTCAGCCTTCTGGTTAAGCTCTTCAATTTCTGGATTCAATAAATCCGTCATGATAAAGTACCAAGAAAAGTTTTGTGCCTATTTTTATAAAACTATTGTTTAACAATGTTCATTTTCATGTAACTCTCCAAAAAAAGGTCGTATCCATTATACTAGAAATATATTATAAAACCTTAAATCTCACACGGCGACGATAATAAGAAACCCAGTAGTCAGGACACATAAAAAGCATTTATAATCATTGATTTGGTAGCACACCGTACAGGTAAAATATGTAGTCTGTACAGACAAAAAGCCGTTATAATCATTGATTTGGACCGATAGCGGCGTGGGTCCCGACGTCGACTGTATCATTTTATTTCCGTTAGAAGTTTTAGGGCACATACTTAAACCTTGAATAGAAACCATTTTTGCCGGAGGAATCCCATTCAAATCCATGGTCCTTATACAAGTATTTGGTAGAGCGGGCTATTATAGCATCATGTCCTGGTACCGTAGTAAAGGAAGGATTTACAATCAAACTATCCTTATTAGGATCGTTCCCCTTTATTGCTTCTATTTCTAAGGTTAAGTATTCTGGGATATGTAACCAACGGCGTTTTCCCTCCACTCCAAACGTTATCGGAGCAGATTTTATTCCAACCATCTCTCCGACAAATTGCGCCGCTACAGCAAAAAATCCACCGGATTGGCCAGAAAATATATTTGATAAAGCATCACTCTGCTCTTGGTTTGCATTATTGTCAACGTAGAAGGCTAGCTTCATTTTAGGACCAGTGAACATATTGCCAGGAGCCACAAATACAGCGACAACATTTAATCCATCTAATTCCACAGCTCCATAGTGACCTTTTTCTATATGCCAGGCTATAGTGAGGTTACAGTATCCTTCATCAGGATCCTGTAAAAAAATGCAGGGGCATACTGAGTTACAATTACAACCTTCAAAATAATCTCCTTCAAGGTTCCAATCACTTGAAATGTTTTTAGTCATTTTACCTCTAGGACCATACTATGACTTCTAGATATTAAGATTTATTAGTTGATTCTGCTTATCAACTCCTCTACTGAAGGAATCTATCGGTATAATTCATGATTAGTTTGAGGAGATTAAGAAAGGATAATGAAAAATAAAGGTCTTGTGCGGACAAAGCAATTTTAGACGTATATAAAGGAATTAAATCAATAATGATTTGCTGTTCTGATTGAATATTCATTCATATCTTTAGATTTGGATCCGAATTGTTAACAATACGCATCCCGACGAACCCGCATCTACGACATCCAAATAAACTTATCAAATATACTAATGCTGAGATCACAAACATTATCTTTAACGCACGCATGACATGTTTACATAGTCTCATAAAAAAGGAATACGAACGAGGTTTCGAATCCGACCAGCTCCTTCAGAAGCATTTAATAAATTACAATTCTATGAATGCAAATAGATTAATTCCGATTCCAGCATCAGTTAATCTGGGTTCAACTTTAACATTTATTTAACTTCTTCAAATCTGAAATTCTAATAAAGTTCCGATTGAATATTCAATCATATCCCGACGGGCCCGTACCGGTATTGCTCATTTAGATTTTTTCCTTTGGATTAATCCTGTATCCCTGTATAACTCATTGTTTCCATCTTTTAGAGTTTTGTTGGCCAACCATCAACTACATGCCAGGTTTCAATCATTTTTCCATTTTGAATTCGGTATATACTTATTCCTCTGTAATTAAATTTCTTCCTAGTTTGTTGAGTGTGAGCATATGTTACTTTTGGTGTGCATGTTCCTTTCCAATAGGCACCCACAAGGTCTGGATAATTTGATGATGCAATCAATTCTTCAATGACATAACTGACGTCATCCAATTTATCTAACGAATTCCTGAGGTCATTCTTTGCTCCCCCAACTCCCAATCCTGGAGCGCTCATATAGGCAGACTGGCCGTGATCTATGTAATCGGGAGAAATTATTTCATCAAATATTGTTTCGTTTTTGTTATTGTATGCTTCAAAGTAGCGTTGAATAATTCCCTTATTGATTTCCACTTGTGAGATTGATTCGTTAGTATCCATATTATAATACGTTATACTTTGGTATTTTTGGATTTCTTAGCCACTCAGACAACTTCCTCTAAGGAGACACATAAAAATGGGAAAGGTCATAAAAGAAAAATAAAAAAACAAACTGTCCTCGGCCGTAGCAGTTCATTTTGACGCAACAGTATAGCAGGTCCAAGAACTATGTCAAAAAGATTCACAAACCTTTCAGCTTGAATCGAAATGTTTGTTTTAATTGTGACTAAGGAAATGAACGAAAATAGAATGGGACGCCATGGCATAAAATAACATTAATTATTTGATTAAATCATGATTGGCAGGAATTTTATCCAATATGAATTCACGAGCATGATAGAAGGGTTCGAGTCCCTATCCGGCTCTACGGGAGTTTCATTTCTTCAGCTATAAGTTCCTGCTTGGTTTTACAATTGCGTTTATGATATCTTTTTCAGTAATGGTACGTAGTAGTTTCTCCCGAACGCTATCCTTGTCAGTTATACAACCCTCTCAATGATGATGAAATAGTGCAGAAGTAATAAGTGCATTAAATATCTAGTTGGATGGCGGAAAGTTAAGAATTTCGATGTTCTAGTTTTGTATCACCCTACTCATTCAGAGTATTATCTTACCTATTTTTGTGTCATACCTTGGATAATTGACTGGTAAATCATCTGCCATCCTATTATGTAAACTGCTATAACAGTATTTAGACTATAGTATAGTATTATTGTCCATTTTCTTGTGATACATGGTATGAAGTAATTGAATAAAAATACATTAATGTTACTATAAGGAACGTTCTCTATTAGGAGAAACAACAGCTCTCCGTAATTAATTACATTTATAAGGACTAATACTCAACAAGGAATAAAGGTCCAAGCATACATACATTTCTATTTTAGTTTGCTTTACAGCTGAACCAGATATCTGATATTTCACCTTGCCATCGGGGCAGCTCATATAAATAGAAAATACGCATCTAATAATATTTTTGAAGAATCGCCCTGTTGCGTTGGAAGGAATTTATTTATTTCGAAAGAATTTGAAAAGCTGATCTATTAGAAATTGTGGCTGCTCTTCTGGAATAAAATGACCTGAAATTGGAACTGTGATGCCTGTTACATTTTGAGCTAATATTTTCATCGCATAGATAATACTAGGCATAGTAATATTACCTCCTAATGCTGGAATGTATGATCCTCCTAATGCCAGTACTGGCATTGTAAGCTTAGTCTTAGAATAATTCTGATTTTGAATCGCATCCTGAGGAAAAGCCCGATAATACTCAAATCCTGCGCGCATTCCGCCTGGACTAGAATAGTGGCTAACATACTCCTTCATATCCCCTTCTGTTATTGCAGAAGGATTAAAGGCAAGATTATGATAGAACCATGATAGATACATCATCTCTTTTCCATCTACAAGAGCTTCCGGTACGTCTGGTACTTGATGGAAGATTCCCCACCATATTGGCATTCTTCCTGGAGACGCGAAACCGGGAATTGTTAATTCCATAACTGCTAACTTCTTTACTTCAGCAGGATGTGCAGCCGCATAAGAATAGGCCACCTGTGTTCCGATATCATGACCCACTAAGAAAATTGTTTTAAATCCTATCTTAGCAACTAGTTGATGTATGTCTTCGGCTGCAGTATTACCATCATAACCAGTTCGTGGTTTTGAAGAGTCTCCGAGGCCTCTGAGGTCAGGTGCAATAACAGTATAGTTCTTGGCTAAGGCTGGCATTACTTTATGCCATCCATACCATGTTTCTGGCCATCCGTGTAATAGAACTACAGGATCTCCTTTACCCCCGATTACATAGTGCAACTGGACACCATTTACGGTTGCCATATGATGTGAAAAGGTTACGTTATCAATCTGAAAGGATATACCGTTTAGCAGATGTTGTTGTTCAGCAGAAGTTAGGTTAAATTTGGGTTGTTCCGACTGTGCAACACCAATTTGATTTGAGCCAATTCCAAGTAAAGTGAGACCTATTGTCATAACTATGAAAACAAAGAGAGATACTATACACTCTTTATAAAATCTCAAGGAAGTCTATTCATGCTTGTATTATTTAAGTCTGAATACATCGTACAAAGGAATTGGCCTTAATCTAGACGCCAATTATTTGTAGATAAAAATACTATTCTAGGTTACCCAAGTTCTAGGATGTAGCTAATACTTTCTAGGGATTTCCTTTAGAATAATAACATATATTTTCAGTGTCCGTCGCTCGGTCCAGGCGGTTGGCACAGCGTTGGGCTATGCTCGTTTCTTGTTCACATACGTATGCACATTCATTTGTATAAGCATCCAAGAACTAAAATGACCAATATCTGTTTTTAGAAAAGAACGAAATAAATCCAAAATACGAGGTGGTTGAACCCTACTATATGCAGGATTCAAATCCCACTGGCCCCAAATCAATAAACAAACTATAATTGCATTTATTGCACAATAATTTGTATTGCCAATTCTTATCGGTTGCTCGGGCTGGAGCTACAATGATTCTTTTGAAAGGGGAGGCTGGGTTAAGGTATTCTATCCGGATGCTCAAACTAGAAAGCTGCAGTACTATTCCCAATTTTTTGATACCGCTGAAATGGATGCTACATTCTATGAAAAATTCTACATGTACATGACCAAGGAAACATTCACAGCAATGACCAGAGGGACTCCAGACAATTTTCAATTCTCGATTAAGGTTCCTGAAACAGTAACGCATGATAAGCGACTTGACGTAAGTAAAGGAGCAATGGCACTTTTGGGTGAGTTCCTTGAAAAGATATCACCTCTAAAATCTACTAATAAATTAGGAGCTGTACTTATCCAATTGCCGCCAAGTTTTACAGTTAAAGAATTTAGGAATACGGAAGGATTTCTTGAGAGGCTTCCCACAGGGTATGATTATGCAGTTGAATTTAGAAATCCGTCTTGGAATACTGAAGGTCCGTGGGAGATGTTGAAGCATTATAATATAGCAGCTGTCATGACGGATTCTCCTGAGCTAGATAGACTGCAATTCCTCTCTGAACCGATTATAACTGCAAATCACTCTTTTATCAGATGGCACGGAAGACAGGTAAAACCAAGGTACAATTATCTTTACTCAAAAGAAGAATTGAAACCGTGGATTGATAAAGTTAAACAAATATCAAGTGAAACAGCTGTTGTAAGAGGCTATTTTAATAATCATTATGGAGCTAGAGCTGTTGTAAATGCATTGGAATTCAAACAATTGTTAGGTACCGGTTTAACTGAGAAAGAGAAAACAGCACTTGAACATGCTCGAAATTTCTTCTTGCGACCTTCTAGGCAATCGACATTAGATAGGAACCTAAAGTAATAGTCATGCTGACATTGGGGTTCATTTTTTGATTTTATCCATTGACCTAAAAAAAGTCAAATTTCAAAATTTTATAAAATCAGTAAGAGCACATTTATGTTGAAATTATTATTCTAGAGCTATGGAAATAATCATACAACCAATCATACAACCACTCTTGGCAGGGCTTAATGATAATACTCTTGATGATTTAGCGAACGATGTATCAAGAGAATTTGAAGGAATTAGGGTAACAGTCGCTAACACTACAGATAATACTATCATCGGTGCTCTAAAGAAATACGCTACCTTTCTGTCCTTATTTGATACTAAAAGAAATCAATGGAATTCACCCAAGTTATTAGACTGGTTTTATAACAAATTCAAGCCTTCCAATGATAGAATAATTCTTGTCATCTTGGACGTCGACGCGTATTCACATGGATTGAATTTTGTATTGGGCGAGGCATTTCCCAAAGGAGGACTGGGAGTTGTATATTTAGCCAGAATTAAAGAAGAGTTCTACGGTCTCAAACGAAATAACGAGCTTTTCTACGAGAGGATGGTAAAAGAGTGTGTACATGAGTTAGGACATATCTTTGGTTTTAATCATTGCCCTGATATGCTATGTGTAATGTATTTTAGTAACTCATTGAGCGATACAGACTTCAAGGAGAAAAGTTTCTGCAGTACCTGCAGAATGAAAAATCCAATATTTTAAAGAGTAACGAGAGTCTACTCACATCAGAGGTTTTACTTCTCCAGCAGATATAGTTCCGTTATTAGAAAGCTTCAACATTGGACCGAAAGTTTTTCCACCATCATTGCTTATTATGATAACTGGCTCATTACTTGTCTGATTTCTCTCCCACAAAGTGACAACTAACTTAACTCCATCTGCCGCTATTTCTGCATCTTGAGAATCTGAATTAGTGCTGTTACTCAAGTCAATTTCATTACTGAATGTTTTTCCAGCATCAGCAGAACCCCTAAACATAACTTCATCATTTCCTGTCTTATTTGACGACCATGTAAGGTAGATGTTATCTCCTGAAATGGCTACTGGTACTTTATTACTAAATTCTTCGTGGAAGCTTCCTCTCAGTGCATAGGCTTGGTCCAATAAGAATATTGGAGCTGGTCCACCCAGTATTGCTATAAGAGTTATTGCTAGGACAGTTTCTAAAACAAACTTTGTCTTCATAATTGACTTCTAAAGATAGGTAGTATATAAAAAACCCAGCTGGCTCAGACTTCTAATTATAAGGCCAACAAATTGAGTTGAAGTGTAGCTGCAACAACCAAAAAT
>VBPR01000218.1 GCA_005877345.1 Nitrososphaerota archaeon | reverse complement strand
TTAATACCGTATTTAGTAATTTTGTTGATCCACCTATTAATACAAAAGCGTCATTCTTCTCCATTTTTAATTCAGAAGATATTGATTGGACATCCTCACTACTAATGCCATAGTTCGGTAATTCATCGGAGTGAAATATTCCACCTATTCCATAGGATTTTACAAGGTCCCCCAACTCTCTTCCTAACCTAATTCCTGGATATGGTTCAAAAGATAATATACCTCTAAAACCTCGCAAAATGAATGCGATAAACCTAGAATTATCACTGAGGATTTTCTTTACTGCTTTTGAGGATGATCTTTTTATTAAATCGGTAACATCTGTAACGTTGTCCATGAATCCTGATTCATCGATGTTACGTCCCCTTAATTCTTTTGCAATTTGATTTAACCCATCCTGTCTTTTTGCTTCGTATTCAATTACAAGTGCAAGCTGTGATAGTTGTTGGACACCTTTAACTTCTACAACGGATCCGTCATTCATTGAGATATTAACATCTTGTCTTATGCTTCCAAGTCCTCTTGACACTTTTTTTGTGGATCTTAGTAGTCGTCCCACGGTCTGCGCTACATTTGTTACAAAAGCTGGAGAATTGGAAATTGGCTCAAGAGCAATTTCGATAAGAGGTATGCCTAGTCTATCCAGAGAATAGATCTTGTTCACTTCCTCATCACATCTGTCTTGTTCATTAATTATTCTGGCGGCATCCTCCTCTAGGCATATACTTTGGACACCTACTCTAACCCCATCAATATCAAAAAAGCCGTTTCTGCCTACTAGTATTGATCTTTGAAATCCAGTAGTATTTGAACCGTCAATTACTATCTTTCTCATTACATGTAATTCATCTTCAATGGTACAGTGGAGTCCCAGAGATACGGTTAATACTATTTCTAGTGCCTCCCTGTTTACCATCAGGGGAGGTTCCTCATCTGATTCTATCAAGCAGTTTGAATACTTAGAAGATTGGTATTTTACTGTCTTAATTTTCTTAGATTCGAAAAGGGCCGCTTGATCATAAGATCCCATCTCGCTTTGAGTCGGCCGCAGGTTCCTTTTAAAAGTAAAATCATATCGAGTAGAATCAGTTATATTGCAATTACAAAATAGTTTATTTTTTGGATCTAGCTGTTGATGGATTTCAAGTCCAACCTTTAGTTTATCTTGGACAGAGGTTTCGTGTTTAACCAATATGCAGATTATAGACCAGAAACCTCTTAATATTATTTACAAATCGCCAAGAAATCTTTATTTTCATGACTTAGATCTATATCCATGATTCAAATTGCTATCTCATCTTTCCTCTATATTGCTTGCAATATTACCGAAGGGGACAGTAAGAGATGAGAGTACTTTTTTCATACTGGTTTCGATTCTTGTTGCATTAGTTGTAGCCGCATACATAATGAGATTGAGAAGAAATAGGGAAATTCAATAAGCCAAGTAATCGTTCTGAGCAGTTTTTCAGCGTTCGTCTATTAATAATTGCAATCTATACGTTTATTATATTAAATTCTAAAGTTTGAAACCTTACTTGATTTAACCATATTTGTAACTTCTCTTTTTAAGGAATCAATATCTACATCGTGATATTTGCCGTACGAGTTATTCAATTTAACCAGTGCTCTCTTCATAATAGAAATACAAATTGCTAGTTCCTCTTTTTGGTAATGTACTAAAGCAGCTGAAACAAGAATGATACCATTCAACAGGTCTCTTTCATCACCCTGGGTATGTTTCCATATACCTTCAAGAACTTCATGCGTTTTCCAATATTTTTCATTGTTGAAAAGTTCACGGGCCAGTTTTATAGATTCTTTTTTATCAAGTTCCTTTTCAATAATCCTATCAATACCTATAATTGGAGCTATCTGTGAAAGTGTGGATTTTATTTTTCCTATTCCTGATGAGGTAGCTATGCTTATATCAAGTTCAAGAAAGTGACTTGCGACCCTAACATCTCTGATTATAATTTTGTCATCATGTAAAATATTTCGAGATAGAGAAAGGATCGATGTTGCGTCTTTTGGAAGGAATTTCTCATTCTTAAGATATACCATGTATCTTAACAGCTTATTCACCAAGTCCATTCATTTTATAGTCTTTACGTGCCACATACCAAAATAGATTGTTGTTCAAGGAATGAGATAGTATCCCTCTAGAGTTCTATTATTATTTGTCATAACATGGTCAACGTCCTTACAGATACTCAAACCTTAAAGTTCAGCCAAATTGATAATAATGATAAATTCGCATGACTTAAATTGTTTTGAGTTTAGCTAATTAATATTTGAAAAGAGTAAATAAATATGGTGTTTCTTTTTTTTCATCAAGCGTCCAAGAACTTGGTAGACTTATACATTTTACCATTTTCAATCCAGAGTCGTCTATGAAATTTCCCCATCCCCACATGGATTTATCTCGTGAATATCGTTTGTAAGTATGAGTTCCCATTAACGTAATACCTACGTTATGCATTTTCGCTCTATATTTTTTCAAGTGATTTAGCATGCTGTAAGATAATATTTCTCCTGAGTCAGGTAATGCAGAAATGAATATAATGGTATTTTCTAGCTTGAATTTTGAGTAGTCTATCGAATTCGAATCACTATTAATTACTTCATATTTTACTTTACTAGAATTAGATATTTTATTTTGTAGGTCACACAGATCTTTATCAATCTCTACTCCTATAGAATTAAGACCAATTATGCTACCACAATAAATCAATCTTCCATCGCCTGATCCGATATCTATGATATTTTTGAATCCCAGATTTTTTGCAACCAGGATCAGTAAAAGAGCAGAGAGTCCCCATGTTGGTAAAAATGGTTGATAACTCGTATCATATTTTTTGGAACTCAGCCAATATTGATTAATATCCCCCTCATAGGAAATGCAAGGCATATCAGAGAGCGTTAGATTTTGTTCTTTATAATATATCTTGTTATCCTTAAAGAAAGTATGCAGTTTTTCCAAAATAGTCGTGTCAAATAAGCTTTGTTTATTTGGAACTGGGATAAATTCCCTGATATGATTGTATGAATGAAATTCATGAAGATATTCGTCCTTAAGATTAACCAAATACTGTGCCAAATAGTTGAGCTCCAACTAAAACTCACATTGGTAGATTTTTAATAGGAACTAAAAGTATCATATTAGTATACTTGAAATATTTATAGTGTAATTGTCGCAAATAATTCATGATCTTCCGAATAATTCCAATTTATGTACAAATTTATTCTATTGCTATCGGTCAAATATAATGGTATTATTGTTACTTGTGCAGAGGTCATTTTATTTGAAGTGTGGAAAATAAAGTTGGCCAGGAAGGAATATCTGATTGACAATAATTCATTTCATCAATTTCAGCAGAATACTAGGAATTTCGGCAGGTCTTTTTGCCACAGGAATATTCACTCTTGAGAAACTGGAAATTTTTGATTCTGCGGAGCCATAATTTCCATAAACAATTGCCCCTGCATGTCCCATTCTTTTTTCCTTTGGTGCAGATCGTCCTGCGACGTATGCTACAACGGGTTTACTGAAACCTGTTTTTTCGATATACTGAACTAGGGATTCCTCAGCATCTCCTCCTATTTCGCCAACTACCACAACTGAGTCTACCTCATCTCGATCACTTATGAGATCAAATGCTTCTATTAAATTAGTCCCATTTATTGGATCGCCTCCTATTCCTAGAGCTATTTTTTGTCCTATTCCTGCTCTCGACAAATGAAACGACACTTCATACATTAGCGTCCCACTCCTAGAGAAAACTGCAGTATTACCCTTCTTAAAAGGTTGGGACGGCATTATTCCGATTTTATTTACTGAGGGAACAATTACCCCCGGGGTATTTGGCCCTATTATTCTTGCATTATTGGACTGCGCGTACTCCAAAGATTCCATTGCATCACGTACTGGAACGTGTTCTGGAATTGCTACAAGTAATTTTATTCCACTATTCACCGCATCTTTTATTGCAGAAAGAAAGAATTGGGCAGGAACAAATATTCCGGATATCTGTACATTAAAATTCTTGCTTGCATCCTTTACAGAATCAAAGACAGGTATTCCTTCAAATGACTGACCGCCCTTATTGGGAGTTACACCAGCCACAATGTTTGTTCCGTATTCTCTCATCAACCTAGTGTGAACAGAGCCAAAATTTCCTGTTATTCCCTGTATTACCACGGGTTTATTACCATAGTCAGGATCTTCGGCTTTACCTACTAGGATATCAAAAATATCAAATTTTTTATACATCTATTTGCTCAATCCTATATACTGGACTAGTGATGAAATAGCTTCTTCTACTGTATCAAATAATTTCGCATTACTGTTAGAAAGCATTTGTTTAGCTTTATCTGATTCTGCACCTGAAATTCTAGCGTAAATTGGTACACTAATCATACCATCCTTATATGCATCAAGGATAGCTTGAGCTACCAAGTCAGTTCTGACAATACCACCAAACAAATTTACCAAAATCGCCTTGACTTTTTTTAATTTGCTTATGACCTCTAACGCCTTGTAAATTGTTTCAGTAGTAGCCCTTCCACCAAAATCCAAAAAGGCACCCGGTTTTCCACCAGCATCATTAACGATGTCCAATGTTGACATGACAAGACCTGCTCCATTACCTATTATTGCAATGTTTCCATCTAGTTCCACGAAGGAAAAGCCGCTTTTTTCCGCTTGTTCCTGCAATTCAGAAATTTGAATATATTTTGTTAATTCAGGATGTCTAAATATTGAATTATCATCAATAATTATTTTTGCATCCAGTGCCAGACATGTTCCATCTCTTAGTATGGCTACAGGATTTATTTCTGCCAACTCAGCCTCCTTTTCTCTAACTAGTTTCGCCAGCTTTATGACTATATTTGAAAATGATTCAGCAGTTACACCGCTTATGCCCAGATTTTTTCCGATGCTTTCTGCAATTGCTTGAGTTAATCCGGTAATAGAAATGTCTTGGATTACTTTATTTTCAACACTTTCAATATCCATTCCTCCCTCTGCAGAAGAAATTAATGAATAAGTCCTTTTTCCTCGATTCAGGAACAGTGAAAGATAAAGTTCCTTATATATATCCACGGCCTCTTCAATTAAGATTACACTTGGATATTCCCCCTTTACTTCTTTATTTAATAATTCTGTAAACTTTGGTTCAAGCTCTTCCTTTTTCATGCATTTTAATATAGCGCCAGCTTTACCTCTACCTCCTACAGTTAACTGTGATTTAAGTACAACTGGGAGTCTGAGTTTGTCTGCAACTTGACTTAACTCCGAATGGTTCTTGGCAAGATATGATTTTGGAATAGCAATTTCGTACTCTGTAAATAATTCTTTGCCCTGGTATTCTAATAATTTCATTCAGCAAGAATGTGAAGCCTATGTGGTGACTTATAATCCTATTTAAGCGAATGAATCATTTTGAAAATTTATATATCTACTCTTAAATCCGTATTCTATGGCTGAAAAAATGACAGCAGTTTGGCTTATCATTTTGACGATAATTGCATGTGCTACAATACCAGCTGTCATGATATGGCTTACAACAACACCCACTGCATCCAAACCTCATTTGATACTGGGTATAATTGAATTTCTGCCATCTGGAAATAGTTTGTTTAACTATTAAATCAGCTCTTCTTCCATGACGTGATAAATTGTTTCAAGCAATTCTGACAGCTTTTTTTCGATAATTTGGATCCGACATTAAGATCAGATTTTATGAGAATAGAAAAAATAGAAGCGAGTAATAGATAAAGGTGAGGGATTAAAACATAGTAATCATGACAGTTGCTTTAAAGGTGCATCCATCATTCTTTAGAGAATTTGCTACAAAAACATGGGTTTCTCCTGCTGACGTAATCAAAGAACTGATTGAAAATGCCTTTGACGAAGACGCAACAAGAGTTCTGATAACTATCCTAAATGATCATTCCATTTCCATTGAGGATAATGCAGGAATGGATGAAAGCGAAATTCAAAAGTTCTTGTTACTTGGCTCACCCCATAAGAAAGTTGATTCTATTTCACCCAAATTAAAAAGGGTTAGGACAGGTAGGTATGGGACAGGCAGACTTTCATTTCTTACGTCATTTGAAAAGATGAAAATTAGAACGCGAAAGGGTAACTACAACAAATCATTTTTAATCGATACAAAATCTCTTGATGGACTATTTACAGGTAAATCAAATCTACGTGAGATTGGGGAACCACGCTTATCCAGAGATGGAACTGAGATAATAGTCAGTGGTGCCAAATCGCTCGTAGATGTATCAAGATTGATAAAGGAAATTAGAAAATTGGCAGTACTCAGACACCCTCTTTTTGAGGTATATATTAAAAAGTCAGCCAATTTTAAAGAATGGAACTTTTCTGATGTTGAACTGATAAAGGTCCCTGAGATACAGGGCCACAAAATACCGTTAAGTCTGGATAAGGGGAACATAGTTGGTGAAATAACTGTAGCTCGTAGACCTTTAACTGAGGATGAGAGAGGAATCGCAGTTATGGTAGGTGGCCATATAGTTATGAGGACTTTATTCGGTTTTGATACCAAGATACCCAGAGTGACAGGATTTGTTAGATGTGATTCATTGACATCAAGATTCGCTGATAAATCTGCAATAATAGAAGATAATGAGTTTGAGACATTTTCAAGCCTAATGAAAAAGTTCATAATTGATACTGTCATACCTAGTTTAACACTCTACGAAGATGTTCTTGTCACTCGGGGAGAATCAAAAATATACAAACAAATAGATAAATTTCTTGGTCAGGCAGTAATTGACACGCTTGAGCCATATGAAGAGATAGAAGGGTATGAGATAGTAGAGACCAAGAAAATAGTATCAAAATCTAGTAATAAAACATCATCTATACCTGCGGAAGATAATTTGTTTGATAAATCAATTGAAGATGAATACAAAAACATTACGAAGGATGAAATCAAAAGATCTAGAGATACTACAAGTGAAAAAGGGGGAAATCTGCAGACTGGGGGAATTGAAGATGGTACCTTACCTAATTATCTGTCTAGTGGAGAAAATATAAATAGAAATTACGAAAATGTAACAGTTACAACTCAGATAAGAAAGCCGCTGATTAAGAAAACATTCGCTTTGAAAAAAATCGGATACAAGATCATTCCTTATGAAGATGAAACTGATTCCAGATATAGCTTCATAAATGAAAATGTAGTATTTGTAAACAAGGCAAATCCAACGTATAAGGCGGAATCATCAAGGGGTGATGAGTTCCTTTTAAGACATATTATGAATATAGTAGCACAAGCCGTGGCTGAGTCAAGACATCCTGAAGGAAAGGACGCATTAGAATTGCAGAACAGGCTAGTTTCAGAGGCAATAAGAATTCATGACACATTCTTATCTAAAACACCCTGACTAATTGTAACTTACATTGTTTAAGAAGGCGACGAAACGACTAAATCTAACTACATTCACTACTATCCAATCATATGGCGTTTCAATTTATGCCTGGTGCTACCGCTATAGGTTTAACTTGTCAAGATGGCGTTATTCTTGCAGCTGAGAAGCGTATCTCGTATGGAAATTTTGTTGTAAATAAAAATACGAGGAAAATATTCTCGATAACAGATCAAATTGCTAGCGCGTGTGCAGGAATGGTTGCCGATATGCAGGTTTTGACAAGACAGGTGGGAGCACTTGCGAAAATTAGAAAATTAGAAACTAGGAGAGAGATGGCTACCAATTCCGTTGCCAAATTAATGTCAGTCATTATGTTTGAAAGAAGGTACTTCCCTTTGCTGACTCAGGTAATTGTTGGAGGAGTACATACCGTGCCTGAGATTTATACCTTAGATCCGTTAGGTTCGCTTCTACCTGACAAATATGCAGCAGTAGGCACTGGTGCAGAATTAGCATTGGGACTAATAGATTCTGAGTATAAGAAAGATATGACAGAAGATGCATCGAAGAAGCTCGCTATTAAGGCAATTAAATCGTCAGTACAAAGAGATTCGGCAAGTGGCGATGGTATTGATATACTGGCGATAACCAATAAGGGAACTAAAGAGGAATCTATTAATCTCTAACTAAAAGTTCGATTCTTAAAATTACCACTTCTTTGATATCCTCAAACTGGTCAGGTCCGGATAGTTTTTTTCATTTCCCAATAGATATCCCCAATATGATGTATATTGTTCAAGACAATGCCCTTCTCCATTTTTCTTGCATTCACATCATCAACCAGTGATAGACATACGGCAAGTTCTTTTTTGTGAGTTTGATCTTTTACCAATACTATTTCAGATTCATTGAATGGAGTAAAATCAGTGATGCCAGGTCTCATGATATTGGCACCATTGCATACAAATTTCACTGCATTCATATCGACTTCTACTGATGGAAAGTGATTCAATAATTCATGGAGTGTCAAATGTGGAATGATGAGATTAGGTTCCAATTGTATTGCTATTAAGTTGTTTCCTACAAGTACCCGTTTATTCACATCTATGACGTAGGCTTGCAGATTCTTAACGGCACCGATGGAATTTGTTGGCCAAGTTTTATTAATCTGGTCTGTGATGTCATGTATTTCCCTCTTTGATAAAGAATGTACCTTCAATTATTTTGTTCTCGTTTTTCAGTTATTTATCAATATCTGGGCGAGGGTGGTACAGTTAAACGAGGACGACTCACTTGTAAATAACGCAACTCTTCATGAAGTAACTCGGTACACTCATCTAAAGAGCGTTCTTTAACACAAAGTTATTGGACTTCAAACAATATTTGCTGAGAATGATCGTCATAGGATAAGGTTATTCAACCTTAAAATGATAGGTAAACTGTGCTGTATTAGAATTTCCTGCACCACTAAGAGTAGTAGGCTCTACACTGTTTTGGTAATAGACCGTATGATTTCCAGGCTGGAGGGGCTTCAAAAATACAAACCATCCGTGTGCTGCTGCAGGAAATGTCCCATATTTTTCATTTGTTACGTGACTGTCAGTCGGTACGGTAGCATTAAACTGCTTAGTATAAACTTCGGTTACATTATTCATCATATTTGTCTTGTAATCAATGGCATCTAACGCAGCAACAGGAATATTGTCCACCTTAACCAGACCCTTTATCTTCCCCAAATCAAATCCTCTAGCGGCCTTTGATAATTGTTCAAATGGTTGGTCTAGGCAATCTTTTTCGCCTGCGTTACACTCACCTGTCCAAATTGGAATTAGAATTCCTTCATTACGTGAAATTGTACAGTTCTGATTCCAAACCCCACCAGCAGCAGTATCAGCCAACATTGCAATGGAATTTTCCTTATGAATAAGGCATCCATTTTCTTTAAGACCAGCAATAACGTTACTTTGCGGGTCTATTGGGAGAGAATAGTCCCAATCCCAATATTTTGCTACCCAATCACCGTTAGATATACCAAATGGTGATTCATCCTTCGAATAAAAATCCACCGCGTAAACAGCAACATACGGTAGCCAACTAGAAGAGATCGATGCTATCGATACCAGAATATACATGGTTAAATTAATTGTACTTGGTCGAAATTCATTCATATTAAAGACATAGGCCTTTAAAATCATCTTCCTTAAGAACATTTGCGATATTATTATTAGATAGTTATATTCAATATTGGCTGTCATAGTTAAGACCGAGATTGTCAAAATATGATTCAATACAACCTTAAAATCACTAAAAGGAGAGCACTAATGGTTATCCTATTCGCAATATCAATAATGGTTCTTGACACCACTATTGTGAAGTATATTGCTTTTAGTAACAAAGAATATCCCACTCCTTTGTACGTTAGCATCTTTGTCGTACTTGTGATTCTCTTTGTCATAGCAGTTATTGTACTCCTTGGATTTGTGAAGAGCAAAAATTCACAATCTGGTTTAAAGCGCGGACTATCATTAAGGAGCACTTATCTTATCATAGCCGTGACGCAAATCTCTCTAATTATCATTATGGCGATAATAATTGAACCAACTATTACTTTGAAAAGTTACAAAAGTCTCTCATTGCTTGCCGTAGTTTTTATCAGTCATATCAGTGCAGTATTTTTTCTAATTATGCTGGTACTAACTTTGGTTGATTCAATCTTAGCCAAGGGAGATAGGATTTTATCTTTGTACACAATATCATTCTCATTAACAGCGATTGCCATAATGACTTCGCTCGTTTACGCGACATATACGCTCTCCCATCAGCCATCAAACATAAGACCATTATCTATACACAATTCATTCATAGGCCTCCCACGTTCCGAACTGGCTATTTATTTCGGTCCTACACTTGATATCATTTCAATACTATCTTTCGTATCGGTTTGGATTGCTTCCGCAGTACTAATGAGCACATACAAGAGGAGGATAGGAAAAATTAGATATTGGACGATTACATCAATACCATTGATTTATTTCTTATTCCCTTTTGAAAAAAACGTAGTTGATATATTTCAATCTCTTTCTGTTTCATCCCCCTTTTTATATGGAGTACTGAACGTTATAATTTTCAGTGCCACAAAACAAATTGGTGCTTTATTTTTCAGTCTGGTATTTTTGGCTGCCTCCACTTTAGTTACAAAGCGTGAGATGCAGAAGTACCTGTTGATTACAGGTATTGGCATGGCAATTCTTTATGGCTCTATAGAAATAGACACGTTACTGTATGCTACATACCCACCTTTTGGCGTGGTAACAGCCTCATTTATACCGATGGGCGCATATTTGGTATTTACTGGTATCATTCGTTCTGCAAGACTTGTAGCACAAGATTCAGAACTTCGAAGAGAATTTTATAATACTGCAAAGAGTCAATTGACCCTTCTTAAGACAGTTGGAGTGGCACAGATGGAAAAGGAACTGATAAAAAAATACAAGTCTATGGATAAACGTGCTAGGTCAATAGAGGAAGATAGCCGTTTTGAAAAAGATAACGTGAAGGAGGCTTTACATGGATTGGTTGATGAGTTGGATAAAGAGAAGGCAAGAGAAATGTTACACGATGTGCTTACTGAGCTTTACGCAAAGTCTAGGACTGACAGAAAGCCTGGTGTTTAAGATAAAATTTTGAATATGATACGACTTGAGCCAACCTCCTTTCTCAGCAGAATCGGCATAACTCCAACCAAAGCAATCTATTTCGACAGACAATACAATTAATATGCAATAAATATAATATGCAATAAATACAATTATTGTTTGTTTATTATTTTAGAAAGTTAACTAAAAATCGGATAGTGGGATTCGAACTCTTTAGGTAAAGTCTTATAATTTCAAAAAAAATCCTAAAATTTCCTATCTGTATAATATATCATTATGTTACTAATAAAGGTAAAGAGTAGGTCGGGTTCGGTGGAACCCATAACGCTAGCATTGCAATTTAGGAACCCTCTTGGGTTGATAAACTTAATGAAAAGTCGTCAATCTAGGTTCATCAGGGCGTACAAATTTATCCCAAAGTGAACCAAAGATGATTCCTAAGAGTCCCCAGAAGATTCCGACAGTTATGGCTGTCCAAACTCTGAAACTTTGAACGAGTTCCATTGATATGCTTATGGAGTCCGGATTTGCAGGCATAGTCATATATGCAGCAATCATTATTCCTGCGTAAACTAATGCGAACACAATCTTTTTCGAGTTTATCTTAACCCTGTTCCATAAGAGTGCTAGACCCAAAGTTGTAAAACCAGAAATTGCAATAAAAGCTACATACAAGGATTCACGATAGTAAATTGTTTCAGGGTCTCCAACTGCCGGTGGGTTTGCAGGATATTTTAGAGCCACTACAAGGTACAAAACAAACCACAAAATACCAGCTAAGAGCAATGCTTTCTTCTTGTTATTGTCTCCCGGTAATGCATTTCTTGCGTACGCAAAAATGATTCCAAACAACGCTCCTAGCGAAATTCCATACACTGCTCCAGCAAAAATTTCACCACCTTTTTGCCAAATACGATAGTGTGCGATTTCAGCTAAATCTACGTTCTCCCCTGAGGAAACTGAATTCTGTATTTCTAAGCCAATTGCCTGGTCGATGTACGGTTCAACCAGTCCAAGATTGATGATACCAAGGATTGTACCGGCTAAAGCACCAGAAAGAATTGTAATTGCAAGAAAAAGCAGTATTCTCAAATATCATACCTACTGAACGAAACTAGTGACAGGGAAATCCAGCAGCATGTCGCATATCATGAGTGAACTCGTGTATCCACATATTATCAAATGCTTCCTGACCTTGAGCAATGCTAAACAGTTGACCTTGGTCATAGCCAACAATAAACATGGTAAAAATCAAAATTGCAATCAAAATTCCAACTGCGATTCGCATCTCGCCAGGTTTTTCTTTTGTCATTAGTTTGAGATTAGACATTCTTTTTTGTAAAAACTTCGGTGTATTTAAAGTCTCGGATGGTTTAGCCAAGCTTCGAGCCAAGGTAATTAGAATAATATAGATATAACTTTCTACTACTCTCATACTAATATTGCATACGTATGTTAGAACACTTCAGTTGGTCGCAAGCAAATATGCGCCGAGCAGAGCTCTTTCATATGATGTCATGCACGTTTTTAAAACTTTACAGCTTATTGAGGAGAAGGGACATGTTAGCAGAGATATCCTGCGAAATGAATTATCTCTCGGTGAAGGAACAATAAGAACACTTCTTAGACACCTAAAGATGGAGAACCTGGTTGAATCTTCCAATGCTGGAACGAAGCTGACCGAAAAGGGTCACTCTTTTTTTTCTGACATTAAAGCCTCAATTCCGTCCGAGATGAAATTACCAAAATGCTCTGTGGCTTTAGGAAAATTCAACTATGCCGTAATTTTAAAACAAATGAGTTCTGCGGTAAAGAGCGGAATAGAACAAAGAGATGCTGCAATAAAGTTGGATGCATCAGGTGCAACTACCCTTATCTTCAGGAATGGGAAATTTCTTTTAGCCGGAACAAAACTTGATGCACTAAAGAATGAGCACAAGATACGTAAGCTGCTCATGGTAGGTTTAAACCCAATGGATGAAGATGTAATAATAATTGGGAGTGACGGGATTTCTGAAAAGAGGGCTGAATTCGCTGCAAAGAGTGCAGCTCTTCTAACAATCAAGAATCATGAAAAGCATTAGGGTTTTCTACTGAGTACAGTAATATTAATTGACTGTTAGTCAAGTGTACCAATCGCCTTATATAAAATCAAAATAATTTAGAGATAGGTGAAATCCCTCGATTTCATTGGATGAACAAGAAACAACCACCAATAGCAAAATTACTCCTGACAGGAGTAATACTTGCTTTTGGAACAGTTTTAGTGAGACCGTTCTACATTGGTGTGTAAGGTTTATAAAGAAACACCACTTTTGAAAATATAATAAACTCGAGAATTTAGTGGACGATATTTAAAAAATCGTAAAGTAAATTTTAAAAAATTCAGAGAAAATGATTGAATGCCATTGATAGTAATGAAAGTTTCAGACAGTAAATTTAACTATTTTGGATTGGTATAAAGAGTATGAGGACGACGGATACTCAAAAGTCTCAGGTTCGGCATACTTTAACCAATCGCTTATGCACTAGTAAAACTTGTATTAGTAGCAAAATTATCTTCTTTATTCACCATTTCTAATATCGTTTTTTTACATCACGACGCTTGCAGCTTTAGGATTAATTTCTTCTTACATGTCTGTCAACTCATCGTATGCTCAAATTGAGGTTACTGCTGGTGGGAACATTTCATCGCCAATATTTAATAGAACCGTAAGCGAAGATGCTGAGCCAAGACCTAATATATTGTATTCTGCGTTACATTCCGACACGATAGTGGGTGAAGTGCTTAATAACTTTACGTATTCTATTGAATTGGTCCACATAACCGCCAGTGTATATGACAAGAATGGTGTAATTGTAGCAACTGGGGAGTATAACGCTAACGATTATCAGATAAAGCCAGGAATGAGGTCTGCATTCCATATATTCTTAGATGAAAAGCTACCAAGTAATAGTAAATATACCTTAACAACCAGTTTTGAGAAATCTGAAGATGATAAGCCTGCGGCACTGCTACTCAGTGTGGACTCAAATTCTAAAGGTCCAGGGAGTTTTAAAGTTCTAGGAGAAGTGA
>VBPR01000217.1 GCA_005877345.1 Nitrososphaerota archaeon | reverse complement strand
TAGCGCACACATTAGACGTGTTAATCCTCGAGATGCGTTAAAGAATGATTTAGTCGCTGTCAATCTTCATCGCTTTCTGAGACGTGGAACTAATTATGGTCCACCTCTGCCAGAAGGCGTCATGGAAGACGATGGCTTGGAGCGCGGTGGTGTCTTTCTGTTTATGGGCGCACATGTAAAGCGGCAGTTTGAATTCATTCAATCACAATGGATCACTGACGGCAATTTCATCGGTCAAGGGACAGAGCAAGATCCAATCATGAACAACGGCCAAGGAGATAAGATTTTTACTATTCCCAAACGTCCGATCCGGCTAAGGCTTCATGGACTCCCACAATTCGTTGTGGTACGCGGTGGTGAATATTGCTTCATGCCAGGCTTGAATGCGTTGAAATGGTTGGCCTTATTGGGTGAAGGTGCGACTTAATGTATTTGTAGTTGCCCAAATATAGTGAATTTCATAGAACTATATAGTTACTGCAATGTCGTAATAATCCTTTTACTTGAGCAGACGTTTCATAAAATGCTTAATAGTATCGAGTAGATAATACTATAAATGAGTAAAGCAAATCAAGCTGAGTCTCGACCAGGACTAAGGGCAGGGCAAGCAACGGAATTAACGATAATTGCGCCACTTAAGGTAGGCGGTGCTGAACGTCTTCGTAAGAAAATGGGCGAGACTTTTGGAGACCCGAACCAAAAGTTAATCGATCGCGTAGGTACGATCCATGACATGCGCTACGTAATTTTCGATAATGACACTAGGCTGTTGTTCACATCGACTTTTGATGGTGCATGGGATCCTTACATTGACGATTTTGCAACCAAAATTCCAGACACAATTGATATGATATTTGGAGAAATTGAGGGCTTCCCCGGGATACGCAGCCCTGGTATAAAAGACTGGATTGTCAAGCACCAAGTGTCTGCACAATACTTTTACAGCGCGTATCCAAGCTCGTCGGTACGGGATGTTTGGAAGGCATTGAAAGTCAAGGGCGGGCTAGATACATTGCTTGACCAAGCTAGTAGTTAGATACTAAGGCAAGGAAACAACAAGAGTGAGTCCAAAGCTCATAGCCACTATATTTGCCAAAACCCCGTTGATCAAAATATACGATGATAAAATTCTATGACTTCCAATATTTGATCACTTTAGTATTGTAGGATGATGAAGTGATACCATTCATGAATATAGATCAGTATTACAATATACGGCGGACAAGAAGTCTAATTGGCTCATAAATGTTTATAATAATCCAAAATGATCTATCGCTATGTCGAACCCTAATGTAGCCCAAGATAATGTTCGGCCTGGATTAAAGGCAGGACAGGCACAAGAATTCACTCTAATTATGAACCTCAAGCCGGGCGGTGCTGAAGGCTTGCGAAAGAAGCTGGCTTCTGATTCCAACTTTGCAAGTAAAAACCAAGTTGTTATCGATCGAGTGGGTACGATTCACGATTTTAGGTTCACTATTTTTGACAACGACACCAGACTCTTATTTGCGTCGACTTTTGATGGTGATTGGGATGCGTACATTAATGACTTTGCTGCAATCATTCCCGACCTTATTGATGTCGCATTTGGAGAAGTTGATGACTATCCGGGGATAAAGCATCCAAAAATCAAGGACTATATCGTTAAACATCAAATCACTTCGACATATTTTTACGATGCTTACCCGGATACAACGGTGCGAGACATACGGAAGGCAATGAAAGTTAAGAGTGGTTTGGATGTTTTGCTAGATGCCGCTAGCAGTTAGATAATAGGATAGAAAATGACTCCAAGTCAATACCGTCGAGCAGCCGAGCTAGTTGAAATGATCCATCAGAATTTTCAGGGGTTTCATCCAGGCTACCGCGGGGTACACGCCCAAGGACGTTATTATGCCGCCGTATTCAAGGCCACTTCGGAAGCAAAGAAGCTAAGCCGTGCGGTACATCTACAAGGCGAGCCTGTTCCAGCGACTGTACGGCATGGACACAGCGCATCTGGAAATCCTTGGGGACCTGCAGTGACTCCCTCAATGGCTGTAAAATTCTATCTTCCAGATGGCACAGTAACTGACCTAATTGGCATAACGATACCCCTATTTTTTGGGCGTACCCCCGATGAAGTGCTTGAAGGCCTAAAGATGCTAAAGCCGGACGCCGTCACCGGTAAGCCTGACGAGAAGAAGCTCATGCAATACTTGGCCACCCGGCCATGGATCGCTAACGCATTCAAGATAGCTAAGAATCTCCCAGCTCCCGTCAGTTTTGCTCAGACTGTCTTTCACGCAATTCACGCGTTCAAGTTTGTGAATTCTGCAGATGAGGCACAGTATGCACGATATCACTGGGAACCCGAGGCCGGCGTCGCCGGTCAGACGCCTGAAGAACTGCAAAAGCAACCTCCATCTTATCTCTTTGAGGAGTTGGAAGAACGTCTAAGAAAAGCACCGGTGGCATTCAATCTTGTCCTACAACTTGCCGAAGAAGGAGATCCTACTGACGATCCGACCGCGCCGTGGCCAGACGATCGCTCTCGCGTGACCATAGGGCGGCTCGAAATTATTCGAACAACTACAGTCGAAGAGATCGGTGATCCTGTGATGCTACACGATCCTACTCGCCTTACAGATGGTATTGAACCGTCTGATGATCCCGTTCTGGCCGTGCGCCGTGGCGTCTATGAAGTCTCAGTAGCCCATCGTACAGGGGGCTGGAAGGGCCGCCTGGCTGCTCTGGAACGAGCAGGGTCACCCTTTTTACTTTAGGGAATAAGAGATTCGGTTAGTATTAAAATGTGGGGCCTGTTACCTTGCGATGGTATATTGGTTCTCTGCCATTGACGCAATCATTTGTTCAGAATTCTGATGACTTCACTACGACTTATATTTTCAATCTTAAATATCAATACATCGCTATTATAGATATGGAGTCATGTGGACACCTCTTCAAAAACATCGGACCGTTCGGACTCACCTCATAGTTCAACCCAGACCTCAACAGTGGACACATAACCTAACACATCCTTCCGAAGTTGCAAAAGCTATTTTACAAGCAGTTAGCGCTATCAGTTCCACCGAACCCGAGATTATTGATACCATGATTAGTATCGCTTATAATTTCAGTTTTACTTGTTATAATTTCATGAGTTTGTAATACAGGAAGAATGATGAATCTCTACATTTAGTATTATAGAACAATATGCCATCTGATATTCTTAAATACATGATTGACCACTATAATCCATGAGAAGTGATTATGGTGTTCTCATTTTTCTGATTATTACAATAACTATCTCTCTTAATGGAATTGGTTTAACTAAGGCTCAGATTGGGGCTGCACAGCAACAGCAACAGCAACCACAGTCCAACCTAACGTCCACTGAACAACAACATTTGCTAAACGGTATATCCTTTCAGATTGATAACGTAACCTTTTCACATCATGCAGCAGCTGTGAATGGAATTCAGGTGCACTATGTCATGGGTGGTAAAGGAGAACCTGTGGTTTTATTGCACGGATGGCCAGAAACGTGGTATGCATGGCATAAAGTAATGCCAGCTTTGGCTAAGAACTACACTGTTATTGCGCCTGATCTTCGTGGTCTTGGAGACTCTTCAAAACCAACAACTGGTTATGATGGTAAGACGGTAGCTGAAGATATACACCAAATGGTTGGCAAGTTAGGATTTAAAACAATCTTCCTAGTGGGTCACGACATAGGAACACAAGTAGCCTACTCTTATGCTGCAGCATATCCTACGGAAGTAAAGAAGTTAGCAGTCATGGAATTAACAATTCCTGGCTTTGCACCTGCTGGTAGAATGCCATTATGGTGGGCCACATTCCATCAAACACCCGATGTACCAGAAGCCCTTGTGCATGGAAAAGAGATGATGTATTTATCATGGTTCTTTCACAATCTTGCGTTTAATCCCGCTGCAATAACTCAGGCAGATATAATTGAATATGTTACCCATTATTCTACTCCAGGCGGAATGCGTGCCGGATTTGAGCATTATCGAGCTTTTCCACAGGATGCAATTCAAAATCAAAATTATTCAAAGATTAAGCTTACAATGCCTGTATTGGCACTAGGAGGAGGATATATTCCAACATTCGGAGGTAACATCACTATGCCTACTGTCATATATGGGATGAAGATATTAGCTCAAAATGTAACAGGTATCACAGTACCAAATTCAGGACATTTTATTCCAGAAGAGCAGCCACAATTTCTAATAGATCAGTTATTGAAGTTCTTTGGAAATACTAAGTAAATTATTTCACCAGACATCTTTTCGAACAATACAAGCGTCTCATTACTAACTTTATCGTTCTCAAGAATGATATAACCCACGAATCCACTTTTTTACAAACTTTAAATTTTTCAAGTCACATAATTCAATTTTAGAAGCAAGTATAATCTAAGTTTATCGAATATTTAAATGAGCAATAATAAAAATATCAAAACGTTACTAGGTCATGAATCAGCGGTGACAGTAACAACTAAATCCTAGCAAGCAAAAAGAAGAACCTATGGAATACCTCACCGATCTAGTCACCACAGTACCCGAAGGAACTAGCCCGACCAGAGTCGATGAATTGCGCGCGGCGGAGAAAATTCGTGCCGTTGAGCTCGCCAAAGCAGGGCATTTGGTCCGACTATGGCGCCCTCCACTCGATCCAGGCGAATGGCGCAGTATTGGACTGTTTCGAGCCAATGATGAGGCAGAGCTTCACGAAATCCTTGCCTCGCTACCTCTTCATATCTGGATGAAGGTCACCATTACGCCGTTGACTCCACATCCCAATGATCCGGAATATCGTGCCCTTCAAGCCGGGGGTCATCTACAAGTCTAGTGGCGTTTGGGTTATTACCAGCAACATGGCTGATGATGTGAACAACCAATAGGAGTGCGGACTCTACATAAGCCCCATATGATTGGGGTGCCTGATAGGTTCAAGCCATCGCCGGGCCTATCGATAGATCCGTTGTTCACATCACCGCTAATAGCTGGGAATTATTCATTGGACTTTTGTTTATCTATACCTCCTACCATTTTTTGCTGCTATACTAAATCAGATAATATCAGATAATATTAAATTAAATGATCTAACAATATGGTACATATGCATTCAGTTCAAGTTTCTAAAGCTAATGGCCCTTTTGAAATTGTGGATAGAGATCTTCCAGAACCTAGTGATAAACAAGTTCGTATCAAGGTACAAGCATGTGGCATATGCCATAGTGATTCCTTTACTAAAGAAGGATTATTCCCAGGTATCCAATATCCAAGAGTTCCTGGCCATGAGATTGCAGGGGTTATAGATAAAGTAGGCGATGACGTCACTAAATGGGAACCTAGACAGAGAGTAGCTGTTGGCTGGCATGGAGGTCATTGTGGCCATTGTGAATCTTGCAGACGTGGAGATTTTGTTACTTGTAAATACGCACAGGTACCAGGCATTTCGTACGATGGTGGTTATGCAGATTATATGATTGCTCCTATCGAATCTCTAGCATTAATCCCCGAACAGCTTTCCGCTGTAGAAGCTGCGCCTCTTATGTGCGCTGGTATTACTACGTACAATGCTCTTCGGAATAGTGGAGCACGTGTAGGCGATGTAGTTGCTATTTTTGGAATGGGAGGACTTGGACATCTAGGAATTCAGTTTGCTGCCAAGATGGGATTTAATACTGTTGCCATCGGACGAGCAAGAGACAAGGAAGAGGAATTGATGAAAAAGCTGGGTGCAAGGCAATACATTGATAACCGGTCACAAAACGCAGTTGAAGAACTTAATAAGCTGGGAGGAGCTAAAGTGATACTTGCAACTCTCCCAAGTGGAAAGGCGATGACTGAAATCCTTGGAGGTCTTGCAGTTAACGGAAAGCTTGTCGTAATTGGAGCATCTGATGAGCCAATTCAAGTGCCTCCAAATCTAATGATATTAGGACGTCGATCATTGATAGGATGGCCAGCTGGTACGTCAATCGACTCGCAAGACACACTCTCCTTTAGTGCTCTCTCTGGTGTAAGATCTATGAATGAAGTCTTTCCATTAGAGCGCGCAGCAGAAGCATATGATCTTATGATGAGTGGCAAAGCCAAGTTTAGATGTGTACTTACAACTGGTAACTAGATAATATGATTCAGATTCTGACGAACTGTATGATTAACAGTAGACGATAACACTAGAGATGAATCCAGCATCTAGGCAGGCATGTTCAGGTCTTCAACTATAGCTTCGTGGGTCCGAATAGTTAACAATATGCTTCCCTACAACTCAAGGTCTACGATTTGATTTTAAGAAATTGAAACAAATCTCCACAATTCTTTTTATGAAATTGTCGTGCATAGTAGTTGTGGACAATAACTAGAATACTTTCGATCTAATAGTTATTGGAACAATAACTGTATTTTCGGTGCTCATATATTGGGACCACATGCTGAGGAGGTTATCAATATTTTTGCTTTAGAGATTAGGCTAGGTCTAAATGTAGACAAAATTAAAGAAGCAATTTCTACATATCCTAAAAATTCTTACGATATTAAGTATATGCTCTAGTTAGTTCAATGAATGGATTCCAAAATTCTTCACCATAAGCATTTTATTTTCTGTTTAAGCCGGTCATTATATTGTTGGAATTGTTCTGCTATCTTACAATTTTAACACCAGTTCAATAATGTTACTCATAATAATGGATCCCACACAACGAATCATCAACATGCTATTAAGAAAACTGACTAGAATATTAATGAGGAGAGAATTGTAATCCAAGTAATTAATCTCCACTTGGATTTTAAAATTAATCCTTACCCTCTTTATAAAGATGTGCTAGACGAGTTAAAGCAATTAGAACCAGCCAAATACCAAATTAGTAGAACCCTAATACATGCAGGGTTCGAATGCCGGCGGGCTCATAAAATAACGTTTCATCTCTATTTACGCCTAACAAAATGACAAATTTAGAAATTTTGATTAGGTTCCGAATGAATATTCAGTCGTATCCCGACGGGCTCGTTTAAAATTAGACTATCGATTGAGTTTGTGAAGTAACTGATGGATCCATTGATGAAAATTCTCACGATTTAAAGGCCTTAAACTTGCATCACAATAAAAAATTCATGTTTGTGGTTTCTTCGAAAATTATTAGATAAACCAAATAAATAAAATAACATTTATAAAGCGTTGCACAGTGTAGCACAATGATCTTGAAATCTAACTGGAGTTGTACGGTTTGCGGCATGTCGTCAACTAGAAGATTTTCAGTCCGGCGACACATACGTACTGTCCACGACGGGATGGGTGGAATAATTCCGTTTGTAGAGTATGTCATCGGAAGAAGAGAAGGAAATTATCCGCCTCAAGAAAGACCTAGATTTAGCCGGTCTGAAAGCACTTTTACCGATAAAATAATGGCCGAAATAGAAAATGATTTGGCCAGAAAGATAGCCAATGCAGTAAATAGACCGGCAAATGATCCAGTATATTCTGGTTTGGCTGCATACTTCCGAGCAAAAAAAAGTCAAGAAATGTACACAGATTTACTGAAAGATTTGCAAAAAGATGTTTAGATCATCAACCCGAAAAGTTCAATGTGAATTTAGGCCGACGTCCTAGCTATTTCTTTATCTATTTAATAAGCAGACTTGCTAGACTGATGACATTAATGGCGAGGTGACCGGTATTCCTATTTTAGGTTGGGGCTTTGCAGAAAACGGTATAAAGGAGACTACACAGAACAGGCTCTTAGTAGGATCGCACAGGCAACACAGTAAAATTATTTCTGATTTTGGACTGGATCTCAGAAGCTGAGCAGATATGAATCAGAATCGATCTCTAATTTAGGATATCTTTTGGATAATGCGATCCCGATCTTCAAGCTTCCTTGTCATTTTGGAGATTTATAATCTATTCGTTGAGTCTCAGTATTTAAATCTGTACTTTTCGAATTTTGTTGATTTTTTGTAATCGAAAATTTATCAATCGTATTATTAGTATCAGAATAATATTCTACATTCATGAATTTCCCTTTTATTTCTACATTTATACATCCATATCCTTCATAGGTACTGGCGAGAAAGGATTTCTTGTTTAAAGACTTAACCGATTCTCCACCTGTTCCCACAATTAGAAAGATAGTCCCATCCGGATCCTCATACTGAAATTGTTCCTTATCCAATATTATGGGTTCAGAAGGTCTTACATCATTATAACCTAGTGGATAAGATCGCTGATAATTATGTGAATGACCTTGTAATACTAAATCTACGCCGAACTTATCAAATACCGGATGGTAAGTTCTTCTCATATTTGTAATGTCTGCGGCATTAGCAGAATAAAATGGTATGTGAAAAAAACAACTGTCCAATCAATATTTTTATTAGCTTTCGTTATCAAAAGATCCCTTTTTAGGAATTTCAATTGTTCTATTTCACCACCTTCATCAACTTGTGTAGACAGCGCAATAAAATGGGCGTTACGGTAGTTGAATGAATAATATTGTTTTTCAAGTTTAAATTTGTCCATAAAAGCTTTTAGTAACTGACCTTCAGTGTCATGGTTTCCTAATGTGATCTTGAAGGCTTTACCTACGGAGTTTATAATATTAACCCAACAATCTATTGAGGTCTGATATGAATAATCACCTAGCCCAAGATACAACTCTGGTTTCATGCTTTTCATCATAGAGAAGGTATTGAGCGCTTTGTGCCCGCAACCCCAATCTCCTGCTGCTACAAAATTAAAATCAGATTCCTTCATCTTTTCGGCCTGAACAGGCATGAATTGAAGTAAGAATACAAGAAACAAGACAGAGAGCGCCGCATATAACAACAGCATAGATCCTTTATTGGGAATCAATCTTATCTTAAGTCCAACTTAATATTTCGGAACCAAAAGGATAACCGCACGTTTTTCTATAGATCTAAATTAGCTAATGTCAATTCAACTATTGTCAGTGAACTATTGTATTCATTTAGAATTAAGATTTCTATAGTATTCTTTAGCGTAATGCTTTGCTCCGTAACTGACCATGCGTCTTATCGGACTCATACAAAAAGATTGAATAAGATACCAGGACTAGAGATCTACAGGTGAGAAAGTAAAACTTTGGTTCAATATTCTTTTGAACATTTTTAACAAACGGAGGCAAAAAATCGTTCCTTAACAATATGATTGGTGTTTTGAATTAGAAGTCGATTAACAAGGGAACTGCTCATTTAAAGTAAGGGTATGGAAATAGGATTTTATGATAATATTGATAAAAACAATGACACAACAATGTGGAATGACTTGAGACAGTCCAATTACTTGATATGCACGAATGTATATCTTCTAGATCTCATTTTTGTAATAGTTTAAACGCATGATTTCCATTACCGGTTCTGAAGTAGTGTAATATCCATAAAAGTGCAATTGGTTCTAGAAGCCTAGAACCTTCTATCCCTCCGATGTCAATGGTTTCCCAGCCAAATTTTGAAAGTATATCCTCTCCTACAAACTTTTTTGCTCCCTCATCGTTTCCACATATAAACATAGTAGGCTTGCCACCGGGGAAATCGGGATGTATCATTTGAGGATTTCCAACAATGTTAAAAGCCTTTACAACATTGGAATCAGGCAACATTCTTTGAACGGTCTCTCCAGCAGAATCTGTATGGCCTAAAGCTAATCTTGGTGGCATCCCTTTAGAAAAGTCTAATGGATTAGTTACATCAATAACAATCTTTTTAGCAAAATTTCTAGATTCTGCCAATTGTATTGCATCGGCTGTTCCCGTCCACAAAGTTGCTAAGACAACTAGTTCACCAAAACTTGCAGTATCAGCAAAGGTTCCCGATGATACTTTTTCCTTATCGTGTTTGCCCATCCATTCAGTAAGCTTACTCTGATTCGGATCACGTGATCCTATTTTAACCTGGTGTCCAAGCTCAACAAAACCATCTGCTAATTTCCGTCCTACATCTCCGGATCCTAGTATTCCAATTTTCATGATATAATTTTCTCTCGCTAATTTATACGCTTTACATTGATTTTTGTCCCTATGTCTATTTATTTTATATTCGCTTGGTTACTATTAGTTTTTCCAGAATGTTTTATTAGCCAAGCCAACAATAGTGTTAGTCGCCGCAAATTCCAGGAACGGAAACCTTTTTGAATAAATGTGGAGAAACCACCAAGTTTTTAGGATAGTTGTTCAGTCGAGATTGTGGGTCAGGACCCATGACCTTGTCAACTGCATTTTTAAAATGTTTCAAGGATTCCCAAACCGCATAATTGATAAATACAGTGCTCTTACCAATGCCTTTATGTAATTGTGCAGAAATAAAGCCTGATTGATCTTTGAACTTAGTAGCGTCTTCTTCCCAGACTTTTAAAAACTGTTCCACTTCATCAGACTTCACATTGAATTTATTTATCAAAATTACTGGTCCTGTCACTTGGCTTTCCATCTGGTCTTTAAGAGTATTGCTTTCATCCATTTCAACGAATTTTGCCATTACCCAATTTACTACAACATTTAATTTAAACATAAATAGATGTAAGTTCCTATTTCGCAATGCAATTATCGGAAGATTTAATCTCCATTTATCCTCAAATTAGAAAGAAGCTTGGCAGAAAATAATTTATTTGTAAGGAAATTTATAAGAATCAATGGAATTATTTATATTACGACATGGTGACGCCGGGCGAAGATCTTCACAGGCAAGTGACCGGATAAGACCGTTGACCGCGGCTGGAAAAGTCGAGATTATGGAAATTGCTAAGGCCTTAAAAATAATCGGATTAAAATTTGATTTAGTTGTCACCAGTCCCCTCAAGAGGGCATATGACACAGCTATGATTGTATCTAATATCTTCGACATTGGTAATAGAGTTCAAATATGGAATGAGTTAGCTCCTGAAGGGCAACGGACAGAGGTCTATCGGAAAATATTGCGACTTAGAGAGGAATATGCGGTACTAATTGTTGGACATCAACCTTTGCTTGGTGAAATAGTTAATGATATGATTCATAAGGGAAAGTCAAGCCCATGTAATTTGCTCTTGAAAAAAGGAGGAGTTGTGAGGTTAAGATTACTAAGCAAAAGTAACATACCTAGAGGTGAGCTTCGATGGTTGTTATCTCCTAGAATCTTAAAAAATATTTACAAAAAGAATCTCAAATGATGCTATTGCTTTAAGACTTATCATTCACTTGAGATTAATAAAAAATGAGGAAGGTCTATCGACACCAGGTCATGCGTTCCTAACTCTCGAAAAATGTTCCATCTTCGACTTTTTTACATCTTTCTATGACCTCTTGGAAAGTAATCAATGGTACAATTCTTACTGTGTTGAATCTTCCAGCAGTTTTTGCCATGAACTCTTCTAGTAGGTTAAACGGGATAGCTCTCATTTAGTTTTAGTAGAATTAGCAGCAAAGAATTTGAACAGCTGGTCTGCTAAAAATTTTGGTTGCTCTTCTGGAATCCAATGTCCAGTGTTAGGAATTACGCTACCACGCACATCTGTAGCAAGTACGCGCATCGAATCTAATGCCGCATCGCCAAAACTGCACTCTCCACCTAGGACTAAGACGGGCATAGGAAGTTTAATCATAGAGTATTCTTTATTTTGTTTTATATCTTCAGATAAAGCTCTATAGTATTCGAATCCGGCACGCATTCCACCGGGAGAAGAATAGTGACTGACATATTCATCGATATCCTCTTCCGTAATTGCAGCTGGATTACATGAGTATCTATAGAACCAAGTTAGGTATTCCCTTTCGTGTCCTGTAACGAGCATTTCTGGAATATCGTGTACATTATGAAATTGAGCCCACCATAAGCCTGTAATATTTCCCCCAGGACCTATACCAGCTACAGGAACATCAAGAATAACCAAGCGTTTAGTCTCATTAGGATGAGCAGCAGCATATGAATAAGCTACTTGTACACCAAAATCATGCCCAACTAAGAATATGTCATTAAAGCCTAGCTTAGTTACTAATTGATGGATATCTTCTGCTGTAGTTTTACCGTCATAGCCCGTAATTGGCTTGGAAGATTCTCCCAATCCTCTCAGATCAGGTGCAATAACAGTATAGTTCCTAGCTAAGGCTGGCATTACGTGGCGCCATTCATACCAAGTTTGTGGCCACCCATGTAATAAAACTACAGGATCTCCATGTCCTCCAATCACATAATGCATTTGAATGCCATTAACGGCTGCTGTATGATGTGAAAAAGTAACGTTACCAAACTGAAAAGATATTCCCTCCAATGCCTTTTGTTTTTCATCTGAAGTTAAATTAACATGTGCTTGTTGCTGTGCTATAGTAATCTGATGATCATTCAAACTAAACTCCATGATAATGGTGCTCGTTACAACTGTTAGGACAACTAGGACTGTTAGAGAAAGTGATGAGTGAATAAAAGAGACTTTCTTACCATTCATCAGCACTTATTGGGGTTCTAATGTATTTTAATATTTTTCGTTAAGCAAGGTATGTAACTTTAATGAAACTCGCCTATCTCTACTTTCATCCGTATTCCAGATTTTAAGCCCATTATCTATCACCTGTTATTTCATGAATATCTCGTCAACATAACACCATTTCCAGTTTTCACCAGGCTCATATTACTTTATTAAGATTATCTATCATTAACTACTAGAAACGAACTTATTAAATTGTTGAAAATAAAATAATAAAAGGGAGGGAAGTTCACCCTATACCTCAAGTCCATCATTTTTCAAAACATCGTGTTATCATTCTTGGATCTCTCGGGGATTGGCTGTCGGACGTCCGAGTATTCACGATCCTGCCATTAGCTTCAGTCAGACTTCAAGAAAATATCGCAAAGCAATTAGATCTTAAATTTAGGACTAATTTTCAAGATATCTCTTCTTGGTACTCTTCACCTGGAATTAGAGAAAATTGTTTAGATTATAAGGTACTAATTGAGGATACTACTAACCGAATATTGGGTGCAGATCTTTTAGGAATCCATGCTGAGGAAGTTATTAATATGTTTGCTTTAGCAATTAGACTAAGCCTCGGGGTGGAGGTACTAAAAAAAGGCATCTATACATATCCGACAAATTCTTCCGATATTACGTATATGCTATAACTGTGGATTCATTCACTATTACTGAATTATATCATATTCCTTACCATTCCTACTCAGCAGTAAAATAAATCCTTCCTGTTGAATTTTTTGTGTTTTCAAAAAGAAGCTACGTATGTAAATACACCTGAATGAATTTCTCATTACTGTATTTCTATTCTTGTATTATTTTATGAACAAATGAGATTACTGTTGATCCCTCCCCAACAGCAGAGGCGACACGTTTAATGCTACCACCTCGTACATCCCCAGCAGCGAAAACACCTGGCAAACTTGTTTCAAGCAAGTAGGGTTGCCTTTTAAGAGACCAACCTGTGGCCCTCAAATTTTCAGGTGACAAATCAGGACCAGTATTTATAAAGCCTTTTGCATCGAGCACTAGACAACCATTAAGCCATGCGGTGTTTGGATCGGCGCCGGTCATGATGAATATGTGCTTTATGTTATGGTTTTCAGTCTCGCCTGATTGATTATTTCGCCAGCGAACTGAATTAAGTTGATGGTTACCTTCAAGAGTTATAATTTCTGTGTGGGGTCTGACTATGATATTAGTGCTTTCTTCAATCCTACGAATCAGATAGCGTGACATACTAGTGGCTAAACTAGCAGACCTTACCAGGATGTAGACTTGTTTTGCAGTTTGTGCCAAAAACACAGCAGCCTGACCAGCTGAATTTCCGCCCCCAACAACAATTAATTCATCTGCTCCGCACAGTTGTCTTTCCACAAAGGTTGCACCATAATAAACTCCGGCGCCTTCAAATTGTGGCAGGTTTCCAATGGCAGTTTTCGATATTGAGCACCTGTTGCGATTAAGACAGTACGTGCTGGAATTCGAGCGCCATTTTCAGCTTCTACAATGTAAGGTCTGTGGTCGCAGACAATTCTGGTTGCCCTAGCGATTAGTATCTTAGCACCGAACTTCTGCGCTTGCATATAAGCCCTGCCTGCTAGATCGTGGCCTGAGATACCGGTAGGAAATCCCAAGTAGTTTTCAATCTTTGAGCTTGAACCAGCTTGACCGCCAGGAGAACTCGTTTCCAGTACTACCACATCCAGTCCTTCTGATGCACCGTACACTGCGGCAGCCAATCCAGAAGGGCCTGCGCCGACGACGACCAGATCACGCGCCTGTGTTTGGTCGATAGACTCGTTGAGGCCTAGGCATTCTGCGATTTCTTGATTATTGGGATTCCGTAATACCACTTGACCACGACAAATCAATACTGGAATATGACTGGCATCAATTTGGAAACTATCCAATAGATTCTGCACGTCAGAGTCTTGTCCCAAATCTACGTAGG